>JACNLR010000121.1 GCA_014381385.1 Planctomycetota bacterium
TCTCAAGAAGCGGTGAAACTTGCGCTGGCGGGCCTTGGTGACTCTGTGTCGAAACGCTACGGTACAGGCTCAAGGCTCCGTTACGGTGGTGGTAACGAAGAGTCTACGTTCAATATTGACGGTGTACGATTATGGGGAAAGACTGGAACCGCTGAAGCTCCTCCCTATCGTTTACGAAAAGATTCGCCGCCGATCACAGGGCTTGACCACTCGTGGTTTTTGGTTATGGCAGCGCCACTTGGTAAGTCGGAACCAACAATAGTTGTTGCAGTAATCGTAGAGCACGGTGGGAGTGGCGGTCGCGTTGCAGGCCCGATTGCTAACCAAGTGCTTCATGCACTTCAGGCAGAGGGATACTTGGAGCAGTCCCAATGAGTTTGCGCACAAGATCCACTAGACAATTGCATCTCTCAAAGACTCGCAAAGTCCATGTAGGCTGGATTGTCCTCCTTGGTGCGCTTCTGCTGACTCTTCTTGGCGTTGAAGCAATTGATACGACAAGACCAAGTACTGCTTCGAGGCAGTTGGCACTTGGTATTGTCGGCTTTGGTATAGCATTTGTTGTTGCATTCGTACCGCAGAAAAGATTGCGGCAAGCAAGTTGGTGGTTGTACGTTGGCGGTTTGCTTTTACTCGTATTTTTACTGATACCGGGTGTCCCAGATTCAATCGTACATCCGCGAAATGGTGCAAGGCGATGGATAAATCTCGGGGTTACAGATTTTCAACCCTCTGAGTTGCTCAAAATTGCTTTCGTGTTAGCCCTTGCTTCGCACTTACGATACAAAGAACACTACAGAAAATTCAGCGGTCTACTGGTTGCACTTTGTGTTGCGTTGCCGCCGATGTTTTTAATTCTTATCGAGCCGGACTTAGGCACGGCGATGTTGTTTATACCCTCGCTGATTGCGATGTTGATTGCCGCGGGCGCAAAGTATCGACATCTTGTTTCTATTGCCCTCCTTGCAATCATTGCTGCAGCGTCGATGTACCCGATTTTAAAACCTCACCAAAAAGATAGAATTCATGCGTTGATTGCGCAAGTGCAAGGTGATAATCGGTTTGAGCAAACCATTGGATATCAAGGAGCACGGGCTATGACGCTCATTGGCGCTGGACAAGTTGCTGGCGTGGGAAAACAAGAAGCAGCTGAGTTACTCCGTGCAAATCACTTACCTGAAGAACATAACGACATGGTATTTGCAGTTATATGTTTGCGCTGGGGTTTATTGGGCGCCCTTGGTACGTGGCTTTTATATGTAATACTCGGAATTGGAGGGATAGCAGCTTCGCTTGGATGTAAAGATCCGTTCCCAAGGCTTGTTGCAGTTGGCCTAACGACGATGCTCTTGGCGCAGATGGTAATCAACTCCGCAATGACAATTGGGCTAGCGCCAATTACTGGATTAACTTTGCCTTTTATTAGCGCAGGAGGGTCAAGTTTAGTCGTAGTCTGGCTCATGGCGGGTATCCTGTTCGGAATTGCGATGCGAAGAGACCCGTTGATGACCCGCGAGGGGTTTTCATTTACAGATAAAGGATAAAAGTTTTGACAGCTATAAAACACATACCCCCTGATTTTTATAGCGCCATCGCCCATTTGGGTATCGAGTTTGATGATGGCGATGTAGCTCAGTTAGCAAACTATCTTGACTTATTGCTTGAAACGAATAAGCAGTTTAATTTGACAGCAATAAAAGAACCTGAAGATGCGTGGACGAAACATATTCTAGATTCACTCTCGCTGATTTCATCGCTAACAAAAGAGGGTGCAGAGCATGTAGTTGATGTTGGAAGTGGTGGCGGTTTGCCGGGAATCCCGCTTGCAATCTCGATGTCAGAAGTTACTTTCACGCTCGTAGAAACTACGAAAAAGAAAGCTATGTTTTTATCCGATGTAGTTGAGCAACTAGGTCTCAACAACGTAACCGTAATTGCAGAGCGTGCAGAAAATCTTGCGACGAAGGATGGTGGTTTTCGAGATATTGCAGATGCAGTTATTGCAAGAGCAGTAGGTCCATTGAACGTGTTGCTAGAGTTAACAGTTCCATTTGCAAAGGTTGGCGGTGTTGTTCTTGCAATTAAAGGAGAACGCGCACCGATAGAAGTGGAGGATGCCACCAAAGCGTTACACATTTTAAAAGCAGAGGTGATAGAAAGTACTCGTACAACAACAGGGACTGTCTTGTCAATCCGAAAACTAGAATCAACTCCTAGTAAATATCCGAGAGTAGCCGGTGAGCCTAAGCGATTGCCACTTGGGAAAGGGCAGGGCTGTTGATCAAGGCAGAACAGATGTTTACGGAAGGTGGTCCACTTAGCACAGTCTTGCACGAGTGGGAGCCCAGACAACAACAAGTAGAGATGGCGTCAGCTGTTGCGACTGCGCTTGAAACAAAAGTGCAACTTCTAGTTGAAGCAGGAACGGGTGTTGGTAAATCGTTTGGGTATTTAGTCCCTGCAATACGAAGAATTATTGAATACGGCGAAACAGTTGTTGTGTCTACAAACACAATTACGTTGCAAGAACAAATTGTCAAACACGACGCGCCAATTTTAGAAGAAGCGTTTGGAGGTGGATTCGAAACGGTTTTAGTGAAAGGTCGTGCAAACTATATTTCCTTGCGACGACTTGCAAGAGCGCAGCAGGAACGCAATGCATTACTGCATGACGTTAAGGGAGTTGATCAACTTGCAGATATTGAAAAATGGTCTCAATCTACAGCCGACGGGTCTAAGGCTTCCTTGCCATTTTTACCACGTGGGGACGTTTGGGAACTCGTAAAAAGCGATGGTGCTAGGTGCCTTGGCAGGAAATGCCCAACGTATGGAGATTGTTTTTATCAAAATGCAAGGCGCGCGATGGAGGGTGGCAATTTACTTATTTGTAACCATGCTTTGTTTTTTTCAGACCTTGCGCTTCGGATGCGTGGTGCAGGATTTTTACCTCGATACGACCATGTTATTTTTGATGAAGCGCACGCAATTGAGGATGTTGCAGCAGATCACTTCGGTGCTTCTTTTTCTGAAAGTCAAGTGGAGTATTTTCTTCGTTCGCTCGTGCCCGTTTCAAAAAAGCGGATAACCAAGGGTTTTTTACACTTGCTTGAGGCAAGAGGGAATAGTTCTGAAATGCTTTCGCAGTGTGTAGAACTCGTGGTACGGTGCCGCGAACAATCGCAAACATTTTTCGATGCGCTTGTGCAGTGGAAGTTAGATTTTGCGCCTTCCAATGGAAGGGTTACAGCGCCAGGAATTATAGAAGATTCCTTGAGTGGGCCGTTGCTTAGCCTCGGAAATCATTTGACGTTGTTACGTGAATCACTTGAGGACGACGCGGACGCGGTTGAATGTGGTGGATTTGCAGTTCGGGCACTGGATATGGCGGGTGCTTGCGCTTCGCTTCTTTCCCAAGAACGAAAGGGATGTGTCTATTCGGTCGAAGGTGTTCCAAGTCATGCAAAAACGACCACATCAGCGAAGCCATCCTTGAAATGCATGGCGGTCGATGTCTCAACATTGTTGCAGTCGAATTTGTTTGAGGGTGAGCATTCGGTTGTGCTTACGTCCGCCACGCTCGCAACAGGTGGAGGAGATTTCTCGCTCATGAAAACGCGGTTAGGTTGTGAGAACGCAACAGAACTGCAACTCGGGAGTCCATTTGACTATCCAAGACAAATGCGTGCGTGGGTGGACTCGTCGATGCCAGAACCGTCAAATGAACAGTACGCACAGCGGCTAGCTGATCGAATTGTGGATTTAGTCGGTAGAACACAAGGCGGTGCATTTGTTTTGTTTACCAGTTACAAAATGCTCGAGAAAGTTGCGAGTTTGGCCAAAGATGAAATCGAAGGTAATGGGCTGACATTTCTAGAACATGGTGCAAAGGTAACGAGAACTTCATTACTTGCGCAATTCAAAGAAGACGAACGCGCAGTTTTGTTTGGTACGTCGAGTTTTTGGCAAGGGGTAGATGTTCGAGGGCATACGCTGCGAAATGTCATTATTACTCGTTTACCATTTGATGTTCCCGACCGGCCGCTTGTAGAAGCGAGGCAAGAAAAGATTAAGGAAGCGGGCGAGAACCCGTTTATGAAAGACCAACTGCCACGCGCGGTTATTCGGTTCCGGCAAGGGATTGGGCGCTTGATTAGATCGGGAGATGACAAAGGTGATGTCTCTATCCTAGACTCCCGCGTAGTGCGAAAATTTTATGGTCGAGCTTTTTTGGCGGCGTTACCAGAGGGTGTTGAAGTCGTGGATTTGGCAACTGAAGATTGCTAATGATAAGTCCGTGTATGATGTCCCCATGACAGTATTTAAAGCATACGACGTTCGTGCGGTCTACCCCGACCCATTAGGCGAAGAAACAGCACGAAAAGTTGGCGTAGCAGCCGGCAAGATGCTTTTGGAAGAATCTGGGGGGAGTGGGGCGATTGTTGTGGGGCACGATATGCGGCCAAGTTCCCCCTCACTGGTACGGGCGTTAAAAGAGGGGATCCTATCTTCAGGCGCGGATGTCCTTGATGTTGGCTTAGTCGACACGCCCTTTATTGCATTTGCTGTAAACCACCTCGATGCAATTGGTGGCATACAAACTACCGCTTCGCATAATCCTATTCAATACAATGGGTTCAAAATTTGCAGGGCAAAAGCAAAACCCGTAGGTATGGGAACAGGGCTAGAGAAGATTGAAGAATTGGCTGCCGTTGACGAAGATTGTGATGTTCATGCTATTCAAGGTGTTGAGCGCTCTGAAGATTTATGGGATGCATACAAGGAACATGTTTTTAGGTATCTAGATCCTCGGATTCAATCGGGTGAAATTGTTATTAAGGCTGCAATTGATGCTTCAAATGGCATGGCTGGAACGATGGTTCCAAAGTTGTTTCGGGACGTAAAGGGACTTGATCTTATTGAGATAAATTTTGAAAACGACAAGGGTGTATTTGTACATGAGCCGAATCCTCTAGTCGATTCCAACTTGCAGCAAACGATCGAAGCGGTGCAGCAAGGCAATTGTCATCTGGGAATTTGTTTTGATGGCGATGCCGACCGATGCATGGTCGTGGACGAACTTGGTGCTATCGTTGGGTGTGACTTGGTGACGGCATGGCTTGCCCCAAAATTTTTAGCGCATGAAGAAAATGGTTCGGTCGTTTTCGATCTTCGATCAAGTCGTGCAGTTACGAAGGCAATCGAGCAGGCTGGTGGGAGCGCTGTTCGTAGTCGAGTAGGCCATGTTTTTATGAAACAGGCGATGGA
>JACNLR010000182.1 GCA_014381385.1 Planctomycetota bacterium
GTAGAGCGCTAGATTTGTAATCTTGAGGTTGCGGGTTCAAGTCCCACCGGCGGCTTCCAAAGTACGTATGGAGAGACATACGTACTTTTTTTATACATAAACAATTCCGCGGGTCGTTTATTGTCCTGTAGAAGATTTGTATAATCAAAACTACATATGACTCGGAAACATCTGGCAATCTTGTTGTTTGTAGTTGCACTTGTTTCGCTACCCAACTGTTCTACACTAGAGAAAAGGGTTGGAGTTGCTGAAACTGAGACTCCAACAACTGCAAATAAAAAACAACCGAGTAGGTTATTGCGATTCCAAGATACCCATGGAACTTGGCATGATAGAAATGAATCTATGACCTATGAAGAGCAATGGAAAAGCATACATGATGAACAAGGGCTGACTGCAGCGCGCTCAAGTGATGAAATCTTTTCGAGATTTACTGCATTGGAAGGCGCCTGGCTGGCTGATGCTGGAGAAATGGGCACGTTCGAAGTTACATATAGAACCATTGCAAATGGCAGTTCAGTTGTGGAGACTATGCACTATGGAGATCCTTCTGAGATGATCAGTGTGTTTCACCAAGACATTGACCATCTACGGCTCACGCATTACTGCGCAGTTCGCAATCAGCCGCACTTAATAGCGACTGAAATCGACGAGAACCACGTGACCTTTGAATCTGATTTTGTTACGAATCACCAAGACCCAAATGCTACGTACATGGGCAAAGCAACATGGACTTTTATCGACGCTGACCACATTCAAACAAAATGGTGGAGTTTTACCAACGGCGAGCAACAGCAACCAATCGTTTTTGCTCTGGAACGTATTCAGTAAGTGAAATAAACAATCCCGCGGGTCGTGTATTGCTCCCTAACTACACTGTTAGCGGGTCCTGCTGGATTTTCAACTAATTTCATTGCTATTTCCATCACGCTGGATAATAATGGTGGTTACGACCTATGTTCCGCACCACACTCATCTCGTTGTTCATGACAAGCGCAATGCTGGCTACGCCACTAGCCATGACACATGCAGAACAAGTGGCAATCACAATCGACGGTGAATTTGAAGACTGGGCTGACGTCGCGGCTTCCGTGATAGACAACAAAGGTGATGGAATAGGTGCGGTTGACTTCACTCGCATTTGGCTTGCAGACGACGACCGATTCCTGTTCATACGAATTGAGGCTACGGAAGATTTTGATCTGAGTGACGATAACAGCATTCTCTTATATATAGACACCGACGCAAATGCTGCAACCGGAATCACGGTTGGTGGAATTGGCGCAGAACTGGAGTGGCGTTTGGGTAATCGCTTGGGAACGTTTAATCACAATGGTAACAGCACGACTGTTTATAACAATTCCATCCGATTTCGCGGAGCGCCCACTGTCACTAGCAACACTTTTGAGATTGCGGTTGGTAGGGACACGCTGCCCGATGGCTCAAATCCATTGTTTACAGGAACAGAAATTCGTGTGCTTTTTGTCGATGCAAACTCAGGTGACACGATTCCAAATACTGGCACAATCCTTTCGTACACACTCGATGAAGGGTCTGTTCCACCTGCGTCCCCCATTTCCTTTGAAAGACCTACTCCCTCAACCCTTCGGGTTGTTACCCATAACATCCTGAGTAACCGCCTGTTTGACAAACAATACCAGCAAAGTTTCAATCGGCTGTACACCGCCGTGTCACCCGACATCCTCCATCTTCAAGAACTTTCCAATTACTCCGCGTCTGAGGCAACGAATCTTATCGCGTCTTGGTTTGGTGGAGATTGGTATGGCGCTCAAGTTGATAACGGCAACTCTTACGATGACTGCAAGACAATCAGCCGTTATCCAATCATAGGGTCGTGGGCAATCGATGGAAATCTTGCCGTGCTCATCGACACGACCGAGTCAATAGGTACACCAATCCTTTGTATCAACGCGCACCTCCCCTGTTGTGACAATGATTACGGCAGACAAAACGAAGTCGATGCGATTATCGCATTTATCCGCGATGCATATTTGCCCGATGGTGAACTAACGTTGGACTCAGAAGTGCCTGTAATGATTTCCGGTGACTTGAATCTTGTCGGGCTCTCTCAACAACTCGTCACTTTGGTTACAGGTGATATTCAAAACGAGTTAGAACATGGTCCAGACTCGCCGCCAGATCCAGACGGAAGCGATCTCCATTCCATCACCTCAAGGCAAACTGAAAAACGCATGGGGTATACATGGCGAAATGATCCAAACAATTATGCAGGGTACTGGCCCGGCCAACTCGATTTCATGATTTACAGTGACTCCAATCTCACATTGACACGCAACTTTCTCGTGTACACACCCGAAATGTCACCCAGCGAACTTGCTGCTAACTCGTTGATGGAATCTGATTCTCTTGTGTCAGACCATCTCGTGTTTTGCGCAGACTTTGTGCCTCCATGTTTAGAAGACGTAACATCTGATGGAACCGTTGATGTATCCGACCTTCTTGCCATCATCAATGCGTGGGGGTTGTGTCTTGGGTGCGATGAAGACATCAACGAAGACTCATGGGTTGATGTAACTGACATTCTGCTCATCGTAGGTGCTTGGGGACCGTGCGAGTAATGGTACGTGGGGCAGCACTTATTCCACCGCGGGTGAATGAAATCTCCCGATAGCAATTGAGATGAGTGTGATATCGGCGGGTGTGATGCCTGCTAAACGTGATGCTTGACCAAGAGTAGTAGGTTTGAATTCATTAAGAACATCGATGGCTTCGTTGCGGAGACCACTGATATCACTTGGGATTAACTCTGTGGGAATTTTCCGGCCTTCTGTTTTTGCTTGCCGTTTAATTTCTGCTTGCTGGCGGACAATGTACCCCTCATAGCGAATATCTGAAACAACGCGGTGCACTAATCTGGGGTCAAACTCAGACAACTTTGCTTGCAGTTCCTTGATCGTTGTATCTGAGCGCTTTGCAAGTTGGCTAAGTTTTCGTTTTTCAATTTCAGTCTTTATGGTATAGAGTTCTTGCTTACGCTTCTCCCATGCGCTCCATCGTCTGTCGCACACCAACCCAAGTTCACGGCCAAGTGGCGTCAACCGCTGGTCGCAGTTATCCGCGCGAAGCAGCAATCGATGTTCTGCTCTACTCGTAAACATTCTGTAGGGCTCGCGAGGCAATGTTGTCACGAGGTCGTCCATCATCACGCCGATGTACGCTTGGTCGCGGCCAAGCGTCATCGGTTCTTCGCCTTGGACTGCGCGCGCTGCATTCAGCCCCGCAAGCAAACCCTGCCCTGCCGCCTCTTCGTACCCACTTGTTCCGTTGATTTGACCTGCAAGAAATAGTCCTCGAACTAATTTCGTTTCACACGTTGCATTTATTTGATGTGGACGAACAATGTCGTACTCAACGGCATAACCCATCTGCAAAATTATTGCCTCGCTGCACCCTTCCATCATCGGAATGATTTTTTCTTGGATATCCGCCGGAAGTGATGTTGATATCCCATTGCAATAAATTGAATCACCATCCACCGTTTCGGGCTCAAGAAAAACGTGATGTGCATCGCGTTCTGCGAAGCGTACGACCTTGTCTTCAATCGATGGACAATAGCGCGGGCCACTTTCCGCATCAATCGCTCCGCTGTACATTGGCGCGCGGTCTAAATTATCTTTAATGAGTTGATGCATTTCGGGCGTAGTCGCAGTGATTCGGCAATCCACTTGTTGCAACGGCGGAAAGTTTTCCACTTTCATATCGCTAAAGGGCACTGGGTCTGCGTCACCAAGTTGCGATTTCAAATTGTCCCAGTCAATACTATTCTTTGACAAACGGGGAGGCGTACCGGTTTTTAAACGTCCAAGTTCAAAGCCCAAACCCAAAAGTGTGTCGGAAATAGTGTCCGCTGTGCCCTCGCCAACACGACCTCCCTTTGCTTGCTCGTCCCCCGTGTGCATCAATCCACGCATAAAAGTACCAGTCGTCAAGACGACCGCTTTTGCAAGGAGTTCTTCTTCGAGCATAACGCCTATGGCTTGGCCATCTTCGACGAGCAAATCATCAACCGTCGCTTCAATAATTTCAATGTTTTTTCTTGTTGCAAGCAATCGCTGCACTTCGTCTCTGTACGCATCTTTGTCTGCTTGCGCCCTTGGTCCCCAAACCGCTGGGCCTTTTGAAGTATTGAGCATCTTGAACATAATGCCCGTTGCATCAATCGCGCGAGCCATCAATCCACCAAGGGCATCAATCTCTCGAACAATTTGCCCTTTTCCAAGACCTCCGATTGCTGGGTTACACGACATCACCCCAATTTTGGTTGGGTCCATAGTTACAAACGCAATCGTTCCCTCTGGCAATAGCGACGAAGCTGCCCACGCTGCTTCAACTCCAGCATGCCCCCCGCCAATAACAATAACATCCACTTGCCGAGCCACTGTATTACTCGACTGTCCAAGTATCAGAGCCAGTTACAATCGTTTGAAGATCGCCATCACCCTTCTTCTCAACCACTTCGTTTACTTGCGAAAATAACTGCGCATCGTATGAAGGTCTTGATGGATCAACATAAAAAACACCGATTGGTTCCGGAAACTCTGGGTGATAGAGTTGGCTAAGCAAAAATGCTTGCGCAAGATTCGACTCATCGTGGACGAGTAAATCTGCTTCACTAAACTCACTTCCAAGTGAAACGACTTCTACACCATCACCGTTGCGACGTATTCCCTTGTCATTATCTGCACCAAAGACAAGTGGCTTCCCATGTTCAAGCACAACGGTATTTTCTGGTCGCGAATCTTTTTGTGTTGCGTAAAACCATGCTTGATGGTTAAAGACATTGCAATCTTGGTACACCTCAATAAACGACGTACCCTTATGTTTTGCACCTCGATCGATCAAGGAAATTAAACCCTTTACGTCAACATCAAGGGATCGTGCGACAAATGTGCCGCCGCTTGCAAGCGCAAGAGTAATAGGATTAATCGGTTCATCAAGCGAACCAAACGGTGTTGACTTTGTTACTTTTCCAACTTCGCTTGTTGGAGAGTATTGTCCTTTTGTCAAACCGTAAATTTTATTGTTCAAGAGAATGATGTTGATGTCGATGTTTCGACGCAAGGCATGCATCGTATGGTTACCACCAATTGACAAGAGATCACCATCACCAGAAATTAAAAAAACTTCTAAATCTGGATTGGCAATTTTAACGCCAGTTGCAAAAGCAGGTGAA
>JACNLR010000198.1 GCA_014381385.1 Planctomycetota bacterium
TGATGCGGGTGGGTTCATGGCGGGCTCTTGTAGTACAAGTGGCATGGCGTGGAAAGTGCCGGGGCGAGTTGGTGATTCGCCAATCATCGGGCACGGGCTCTACGTTGACCCACAGCGAGGTGCAGCAACTGGTACGGGACATGGTGAACTCATTAGCGGAATTTGCGGCTCGTTTCTCATAGTGGAACTTATGGGAAATGGCGCAACGCCAGAAGAAGCAATTCATCAAACGCTTTCGAGACTTGCGCAGTGTTGGCCGCTTAAAAAAGAACACCAAGTCGCCTTTATCGCGACAACGCCAACGGGCAATTTCGCCGCTGGTTCTCTCCGTCCCGGTTTTAAATATTCTGTATGTGATGGTTCCCAACAATCCGTTCTGGACCCTCAGATCATTCTTCATGCATAGTTGCACTTAGGCAATAAACGCCCCGCGGGATTGTTTAAGGTGGGCAGGTTACGCGACTTTGGTAAATTGGTAGAGTGGCGGGACTTTGCAGAGTTTGAGTATATCTTGGACAGCGTTGGATCCAATTATATACACCACAGTTTCATGTTCTTGTGCTCGCCGAAGGATTGCAACGAGGCAAGCGGCAAGTTTGGTGTCAGCAAAGGAAACATTTGTAAGGTTGAGCCAAAGAGCAGCAGGCTCAACTTCGAGCGCTTCGAGTGTGAGTTGCCAAAAGGCTCGGACAGTGTTAATCGTACGCAAATCACCTGCGACAACGATTGCTTTGGTTGGTTCACTTTGCCCTTGTAATACGTAAGAGCAGGGATTTTCTGGTTGGGTTCCACCCATATTTGAAAATGCGATCACGGCACGGCCTCCAGGTGCTTGTTTAAGTACAGGTAAATACAAGCGCTCATTGATGTAATCTTTTTGCAATTTCCAATAAAAAAACGGTTTACAGTACTGCAAGCCGTTTTTAGGGAAATAACGTGGATATAAATTGGTTTTAGTTTCGCACCACAGGCTTTGGAGTAAGGGTAGACGGGCTGTCTACCATCCAGAATCGCTCTGAATCACCATGGAACAAACGATCGTTTGCGTTATTAGTTACTTGCTCATTGGCGCGATCTTCTGGATACGTAGAATCGAGGGTTTGCATGTTTGGAGTAAGCGCAGTCAAAATATTACTATTTTGCGTTCGTTCATTGCAGCCTATTGTGAATACACAAATGCCAAGTAGTGCAGTGGTCGTTGCTATTGTTTTCATAATTTTTACATTTGTATTATTCATAGGTATATTTCCTAATAGAAGGTTGATAACGTTGCAGTATACACAATGCATAGGTTGTTGTGACCCAATACAGAACTCTCTTCTCATGCTATCCTGCCACGCTATGGCTTCTGACATGACAATTCGAGAATTCCAAATTTTGATCAAAAATCGCTATTTTGAAACCGATTCGGCGCGTGGAATAGCAAAAACCTTCCTTTGGCTCTCTGAAGAATTCGGTGAGTTAGCCCATGCACTTGGTAAATATGAGCGTGGAGATGCTGATATCGAAAATCTCAGGGAAGAATTTGCAGATGTTTTTGCATGGCTTACCACGATAGCCAATATCACCTCTATTGATCTTACTGAGGCAATCGAAGCAAAGTACATCAAAGAAGGCGGACCTAAAGGTACGAAATGAGCAGAATTGACACCATCTTTAGCGACGGCAAAAAGAAACTCATGCCATTTATTGTCGGCGGTGATCCTTCGCTTGAAGTGTCAAAAGAAGTACTCCTAGCACTCGATAGTGCTGGAGCTGATGTTATTGAAATCGGAATCCCTTTCAGCGATCCAATCGCCGATGGGCCCGTGATTGCGGCATCGATGCACCGTGCACTCCAAAACGGTGTAACACCCAGCAGTATTCTTGATATAGTTTTTGCAATCCGTCAGAACATTTCAGCGGGAATAATCGCAATGGTGAGCGAATCCATCGTTTCAAAAAGTGGTGGCGAGGCATTCATTGAACGCTTAGCAAAAGCGGGTTTTGATGGAATTATTATTCCAGATATTGATGATGCGTATGCACGCCCTCTTTCGCAATACTGCGAAACAATTGATTTCTCCTTTACAATGCTCGTGGCACCTACGACTTCCCTTCCAAGAGTGCAGGAACTTGCAGAACTTTCTTCAGGATTTCTCTATATCCTCGCAAGGACGGGCCTCACAGGTGAGCAATCCGAGATGCCTACGTTGGACTCTCGATTAGCTGCAATCAGAGAAGTAACAGACCTGCCATTGGCGGTCGGTTTTGGCATTTCCACAGCGGAGCATGTCGCCGCTGTACATACATATGCAGATGCTGCCATTGTTGGATCTGCGTTGGTTCGAAGACTTCAAGAAGTAGACACCCCAGCGATAGCTGCTGCGAAGTTTGTTCAAGAAATCACACAATAAGACCTTGCTTGCAACGCAACATTTTTAGATACTACGGGGAATTGGTAGGAGCCAAAACATGGAAGATATAACAATGTCAAGTGCAATGGATGTGCGAAACAATGATTATTGCGACTCATACGGTTGCAGAACTTTCTCGGGTGATGTGATGCTGCGGTATCTCCAACCGGAAGTGCACAAATCCCTCTTAAATACAATCGAGAACGCTAAACCACTGGACCCTGCAATCGCAAATAGTATTGCAGACGCCATGAAGGAATGGGCAATCGACAATGGCTGTACGCATTACACCCACTGGTTCCAACCACTGACTGGTGCAACAGCCGAGAAACACGATAGTTTTCTAGAGCCAACTCCAAATGGTGCTCTTGCAGTTTTTTCAGGCGACATGCTTATTCGTGGCGAACCAGATGCTTCTAGTTTTCCTTCGGGCGGTATTCGAGATACGTGGGAAGCGCGTGGCTATACAGCTTGGGATGCGACAAGCCCTGCATTTATTATGCCAAACGAAGAAGGCGGAACGCTCTGTATTCCAACAGCATTCGTCTCTTGGACAGGCGAAGCACTCGACAAGAAAACGCCCCTGCTTCGTTCCATTGATGTTGTAAACACACAAGCGAAACGCATACTTGCAATTTTTGGAACCGAAGCAAATCGTGTAATAACGACCCTTGGTCTTGAGCAAGAATATTTTTTGATTGACGAAGCATTCGTTGCCAACCGCCCTGATATTTTACTTTGCGGCCGAACGCTCCTTGGTGCTCCCCCACCGAAAGGTCATCAACTCGACGACCATTACTTTGGCAAAATACCTGACCGAGTTTTAGCGTTTATGGACGACGCCGAACATCAACTCTATGAACTTGGCATTCCAGTAAAAACTCGCCATAACGAAGTGGCTCCTGGGCAATACGAAATTGCTCCAACGTACGAGAACGCAAATGTCGCATCCGATCACCAGATGCTTCTGATGGAAGTACTTAAAGCAACAGCACAGGCCCATGGTTTTGTATGCCTGCTCCACGAAAAGCCATTCTCTGGCGTTAACGGCTCAGGCAAACATAACAACTGGTCAATCGCAACGGATACGGGTAGTAACTTGTTAAGCCCAGGCAAGGAACCGCAGACTAACATGCAATTTTTAACGTTTCTTTTTGCAGTCATCCGTGCTGTAGACATACACGCCGATTTGCTTCGAGCCGCTGTAGCATCTGCTGCAAACGACCACCGTCTTGGGGCTAATGAAGCACCACCTGCGATTATCTCGATTTTCCTTGGTGAAATGCTTACGGATATTCTCGACCAAATTGAAACAGAGGAGTCAAGGGGTGCAAGATCTGGCGGTACGTTAGATCTGGGCACAGTGACTATTCCGAACCTTGACCGAGATAGCGGAGACCGTAACCGAACAAGTCCGTTCGCTTTTACAGGAAACAAGTTTGAATTCAGAGCGGTTGGCTCAACATCAACAATTGCTTGGCCGAACACAATTTTAAATACGATTATTGCAGAGTCACTTGACCATATTGCCACGCAACTAGAAAGTACGCTTGCAGGCAGTACATCTACTGAACAACGCGACACTGCAGTCAGAGCGTTACTTAGAGACATACTTCGCGATCACCGAAGAATTGTTTTTGATGGTGACAATTACTCTACGCAGTGGCACGAAGAAGCAGCAGTTCGAGGTCTTCCTAATCTCAGAACCGCACCCGATGCATTCCCTGCCCTTGTGACTGACAAAGCGTTTGCGTTATTTTCCCACTACAACGTGTTAAGTGAACGTGAGTTGCAGGCACGAGAAGATGTAATGCTTGAAACGTACTGCACAAAAATTTCAATTGAAGCACGTACACTCATTCAAATGTTAAGCACACAGGTTCTCCCCGCTGCGCTTCGTTACCAAGACCAACTTGCAAGTGTAGTTGCTGCTTCGCACGCAGTTTCAATAGATTGCCGCCGTACATCAGGCCTCCTTTCTGATATCGCGAAGTACAGTGAGGGGATTTTAAAATCCCTCGAACAATTGAGCGATACAGTTGGGCAAGAACACAGCGACAGTATTTCACATGCGCTGTTTATCAGAGACTCCCTGCTTCCCGCAATGGTGAAAGCAAGGGCTATTTCTGACAAACTTGAAGCATTGGTGCCAGATGATATATGGCCGCTGCCTTCGTATACTGAAATGTTGTTTATTCGCTAGGATAGCCCTGCGAGCTGATATCGGCTATTATATGGGGCTCGAAAGAAGGATATCCCTATGACAACTGCAGCTACGCACACCTATGAAATCACTATTGAAGATGCTGGACCAGCACGCAAACGAGTCAACATCACAGTACCCCCTGATGCAGTAAATGCAAAACTCCAAGATTCTATGGGCATGCTTAAGAATCAAACCGTAATTCCTGGCTTCCGCAAAGGAAAAGTGCCACCGCATATACTTGAAAAACGATTCGGTGAATCCATTCGATCGGAAGCTCGCAATGAGATTGTTTCGGATGCTTGGAAGGAAGCTACCGAGAAATTTGAATTGAAAACCCTCGGTGAACCAGAACCAGTAGGCGATCCAATGGAACTCGTGCTAGAGCAAGGGAAACCATTATCGTTCTCGCTTGAAGTTGAAGTAATGCCAGAATTTGATCTTCCCGCTTTTGACGACATAAAATTATCACGTCCGGTTGTTGAAGTACTAGAAAAGCATATCGACGAAGAAATCGAGCGTCAAAAAATACGCAATGGTAACCCTGCGGAC
>JACNLR010000203.1 GCA_014381385.1 Planctomycetota bacterium
TCGGGCAGAGTGGTTTTTTCAGACCAACTTGTGGCGACTGTATCTGCGGGTGACGAGGATACAGACCAATATGGCTCACTTGAATTTGGTTCATACCTATTCTGGTCGACTCCACTGGGCGAGGCATCAAAAGAAGTGCTTGATGAGGCTGTGACTCGTCTAGCAAGTGTTCGGGGTTCAACTCCGGGCGTTGTTAAAATTACTTCCTACGAAGTGGGTAGTAGAGAGGTGAAACTGTCAGGCGGCAACCTACTTGATGATGGTGGTATTTATTACGTTGGGGCGACTGATTCAACAACAAACACATTTGTTTCAGTTGACGATGATTTGGGTAAACCACTGAGGCTACGGGTCGAGCACCATTTCTTTGGAAGCAGTACAGGTTGGCTTTTATCTGAACCCGCTGAATATGAACATATCACAGGTTCAACGCTGTCCAAATCTCCGCTACCAACCCAAGCCATCGTGCAATAAATTAACCGCGGTTAACTAACTGTTTTCCGGTCATTAATTAGCCGCGGGTTAATTAAATTTCAAAGGCCGAGGTGGGATTCGAACCCACGAATCACGGATTTGCAATCCGTTCCCTTAGTCCACTTGGGTACTCGGCCGTAGATAGCGCAGGATACTTGGCATTCAAAGGGTTGGCAACAGTTCGCCATTCTTTCTCATAATTAGTCCCTATATAGCCACACCACAGCTTTGAATTTGTTACATTTCCCGCGAATAGAGAAATAGGAGAAATCTAATGAGTGTATCAATAGGCGCATTGGTATTTATGGCAGTAATAAGTGGTCAAGATGGCCAAATACTCCCTAAAACACAGTTGCAGTTATTGTTTTAAAATGAACAAGCCTCGTACTGGATACACCAAATTGTTGGAGAAAATGTTATGCCCGTAAACGCAATGGCTCGACTGTTTGGCCGCTCACCCTTTGTACCTCTTCAATTGCACCTTGACAAAATTTCAGATTGCGTTGAAGCGTCGGTTACTTTACTTGAGCGCATACGTTCTGGTGATACATCCAATATTGGCGAAGAAGCGCGTGCTGTGTCAAAACTTGAACACAAAGCGGACCTCGTAAAAAACGACATCCGTAACAGTTTGCCTCGAGGTTTGTTTATGGCAATCGACAGGGGGCAACTTCTTGAAATTTTAAGTTTACAAGATTCGATTGCGGACAAGGGTGAAGACATTGCGGTGCTGATGAGCATACGCCCTGTAAAAATTTTAGGGGATTTATCAGAACCGTTAAAGGAATATATCGAGGGGAACCTTAAAGCATTTCACAATGTGAAAGAGGTTATGCGAGAACTTGATACATTGATCGAGTCTGGATTTGGTGGCAAGGAAGCTAACAAAGTAGACGCAATGGTTGAAGGGGTTGCTGTTGCCGAGCACGAGTGCGACATCATGCAGCGCAAACTAATGAAAAGTGTGCTCGAACACGAAAGCGAACTTTCGGTTGGTGATTTTTTTATCTGGCAACAGTTGCTTCGCGATATTGCGGGGATAAGCAATTACTCAGAAAAACTAGCCAATCGCATACGAATGTTGTTAACGTTGAAATAAGAGAAACAAGAAAACGTAATGGAATATACAACAGTACTTATTGTCTTAGCCCTTGTGTTTGGCTTCTACATGGCGTGGAATATCGGCGCAAACGATGTTGCAAATGCAATGGGTACAAGTGTTGGTTCTGGCGCGCTCACATTCAAGCGCGCAGTAATTCTCGCCGCAATACTTGAATTTGCAGGCGCTTTCTTCGTTGGATCTTCGGTTTCTGATACGGTTCGAAAGGGTATAGTTGACCCTGTAATTTTCGCAGGAGACCCACAGGCATTTGTCCTTGGAATGCTGTCCGCACTGCTAGCGGCAGGCGTTTGGCTCCAAATCGCGTCCTATTTTGGTTGGCCAGTTTCTACAACACACTCTATCGTTGGTGCTATCGTTGGTTTTGGAATTATTTATGGCGGAATGTCTGCTGTCGAGTGGGGTGGCGTAGGCAAGATTGCTGCGAGTTGGGTTGTTTCACCGTTGATGAGTGGCACGATTAGTTTCATAATTTTTCAAATTGTGATGAACCGTGTGTTCTATAGGGCAGATCCCGTTGCGGCGGTTCGCAAATTCACTCCGTTTATGGTTTTTATAGTTCTTGGCATTATGACGTTGGTCATGGTCTTCAAGGGCCTGAAGCACTTACACCTTGACCTTGCACTACCATCAGCTCTTGGAGTTGCTTCTCTCGTTGGATTACTGGGCGCAGGTGTTTCAGTGCTACTTCTTCGTCGGTATAAAACGGACGACTCGCTTGAAGAACAACGACAAGCAAGAGAACTGTACACCACACGTGCGATGCAGCGTGCATTGAAGCACCTCGCAAGAGCACGCGGTGCTGCAGACAGCGAAGAGCGACATTCCATAGACGCCATAATGCAAGAAACTCGCGCATTGACGGACACGTCGAGAAAGCGCGCAAACCTTGGCTCGTCAGATACAGAGTTCCGGCAAGTCGAGCGTATTTTTATCTTTTTGCAAATTTTGACAGCGTGCTTTGTCGCGTTTGCCCACGGCGCAAACGATGTAGCAAACGCAATTGGTCCACTCTCCGCGGCGGTGCAAACAATACAAGACGGTGTAGTTGCAGCAAAATCAGTTGTTCCAATGTGGGCTCTTGCGCTGGGCGGCGTTGGCATCGTGATTGGGCTTGCAACATACGGTTGGCGTGTGATGGAAACCGTCGGCAAGAAAATTACGGAACTTACACCCTCGCGTGGTTTCTGTGCAGAATTTGGTGCAGCGACAACTATTGTCATAGCCTCAAAACTAGCACTCCCAATTTCAACAACACATACGCTTGTTGGCGCCGTGCTCGGCGTTGGATTGGCGCGCGGAATTGGTGCACTCAATCTTTCGACAGTACGTGACATTGCAGTCAGTTGGGTAATCACGATTCCTGCGGGAGCAATTCTTGCGATTATTTTCTACAAAACGCTTGGTTTTTTCTTTTAACAAAAAGAATCAGCGTGGGCCTTACTCCATCTTTCCGCATACGAGCTGTTTTCATTTTTTTCATGGAACATATTCGGCGTACACCAGTCAAACAAATCTTGATATGTTTTATGATGGAGCGCATTCGTGCGGTGGCAAAGTAACTGGGGCGTAAGTTCACCTGGTCGATCTAGCCCACACGCTGCTACAACTTGTGCCAAGTCGTCGAGCGTGTTTCGGTGGTAGTTGAATACGCGTTGGGATTTGTCAGTAACAACAATCCCGCGTTGTCTCCGTTGACTTTGCGTTGCAACGCCTGCTGGGCACGTGTTTGTTTGACACCGCATCGCTTGAATGCAACCGATTGAAAACATAAACGCGCGGGCAGCGTTACACCAGTCGGCACCAAGCGCGAGGACGCGGGCCATTTCAAAGGCGCTTGTTATTTTTGCAGACGCTGCGAGTTTGAGTTTGTCTCGAACGCCGCTACCGACTAAAACATTTTGCGCAAAGATGAGCCCATCAATAAGAGGGGAGCCCATGTGGTCTACGAATTCAATCGGGCCAGCGCCGGTGCCACCCTCACCACCATCGATGACGATGAAATCGGGGTAGATGTTTGTTTCTATCATCGCTTTGCAGATGCTCATAAACTCAACGGGTTTACCGATACACATTTTGAATCCAGCAGGCTTGCCACCCGACAAGTCGCGAAGTTTTGCTGTGAATTCAAGTAAGCCCTTGGGCGACGAAAAAGCAGTGTGAAATGCGGGCGAGATGCAATCTACGCCCTCTGGAACGCCGCGGGCTTCTGCAATTTCTTTTGAAACCTTCGGTCCAGGCAATACACCGCCATGTCCCGCCTTTGCACCTTGGGAGACTTTAATCTCAACCATTTTGATGTTGTCGATTTGCGCGGTGTCTCTAAACTTATCCTCGTTAAACGAACCATCGTCGTTTCGACATCCAAAATACCCGCTCCCGATTTCCCAAACGAGGTCGCCTCCTTCTTTACGGTGGTACTTGCTGCAACCACCTTCGCCCGTGTCGTGGTAAAAATTGCCAAGTTTTGCCCCTCGGTTTAGTGACATGATTGCGTTGGAACCCAGCGCACCAAAACTCATTGCAGAAATATTTAAGAGGGATGCGGAGTAGGGCTGCCTGCAATCCCTCCCACCGATGGTGGTGCGGAATGGTGTTTTTGCTTTTGGCTTTGGCGCAATGGAATGGGAGAGCCACTCGTATTCCTCTTGGTAGACATCAAGTTGGGTGCCAAAGGGTTTTTCGTCGAGTGCGCCCTTTGATCTTTGGTACACGATGCTGCGATGGTTACGGTCGTAGGGTCTTCCGTCTGTATCTTTTTCAACGAAGTACTGCATAAGTTCTGGGCGAATTTCTTCAGCAAAATATCGAAGGTGTGCCTGCAGCGGATAGTTCCGAAGGAGGCTGTGTTTTGTTTGTAGCAAATCGTACGTGCCAACAATCGCACCAGCGCCGCAAAGCACGACCCCAACATAGTGCCAAGGAGAGACGTATATCGCAAAATATAAAAACAACGCTGTGCCAACAAAACTTAAGAAATAGGGTATGTATCGCATTAAAAACTTCCTTTGTTGATTGATAGTCTACAGGAACTTTGTGTGTAAAATAGAACGATGCCTACCTATGAATATTATTGCGAAGCTAATGGCGAGAGTGTTGACGTCATCCATTCGATGCAAGTGGAGTTAGCAACTTGGGGAGAACTGAGCGAATTGGCGGGTATTGGTTGTGGAGATACCCCGAAGGGTGCGCCTGTCATTCGGCAATTGTCAGCGATTGCCTCGTTGGTTCCAAAGGGCGGCAAAGGGCCACGCGGTGATTCGGGCGGTGGGTGTTGCGGCGGCGGTTGCGGTTGTCGCTAGTGGGCCCGGAGGGACTCGATAATTTTCAATCGCGAAGCGATAGGAGATAACCGAAGGTCCGGCTGACAGATGCAGCATCTGTCAGCGTGGATATGAGGAGTCTTCGACGAGTAGACACAAAGGGCACACGATGTAAAAAGGAAAAGCGATCTGTCGCGGTAGCGCCAATCGCTTTGTTTCATTGAGCAAGTGGGCCCGGAGGGACTCGATAATTTTCAATCGCGAAGCGATAGGAGATAACCG
>JACNLR010000184.1 GCA_014381385.1 Planctomycetota bacterium
TGGCGCAAACCCGGTTTTTGACCAGTGTGTTTTTTCATTTAATAACGCAAAGGAAGGGGACGGTATTTGGGCAAAACAAGCAAGGCCTGAGTTGACGGCATGCATCTTTGCAGGCGACTCTATTGGCTGGGAGTCAGGTGAACTGGTGACAATTCGCGACACGAATAGTCCTGCGGGTGCGTGTTGCATTCGAGATGTTTGCGTGCAAACTGCATCGGTGGCATGCTGGGAAGCGGGTGGGTTATATCGCGGTGAGGCAACTACGTGCGTAACAGCATGTGATCCCGTCTGCGACGAGGATGTCTCTGGCGATGGTGTCGTGAATTTGACAGACGTTTTGCGTGTGATATCTGCGTTTGGATTTTGCCCGTGATGCACGAAGCGAATGTTTCAATAGAATGTCGCACTAATAATAGATTCGTTTATTCTTTTGGAAACAGGTTGAATCTTAGTCTACGTTCTTTTTATCAATAGTCATACTCGTCGTGTTTGCATTGATTTTTGCGAGCATGTGATTTATGTCAATATCCATGAGTTCTAGGACTGATTTGCCGCGTTTCGTTAAGTCTGCAACACTCCAAGGGGGTTCCCAGATAAGCGAAACGCGCACACTTACGACCCCATCAACCTTGGAAACTTCTTCAAAAACTTGGCTGGGCATCAAATCTGCAACAGGGCAGTTAGGCGTCGTCAAAGTCATGTCTATACACACCGCGCCCTCGTTTATATCAATCTTACGAATCAACCCAAGGTCGTAAATGTTAATGGGCAACTCTGGATCTTTAATCGTTTTGATTGCAGTAAGAATACTATCTCGTACATCACTCATTCAGTGCAAGCCTCTTCCGCATCATCTAGAGCAGCGACAATAGTGTGCCATGCCAAGGTGGCGCATTTTACGCGCATGGGAAACTCACGAACTCCTGAAAAAACAGCAAGTTTGCGCGGTACGTCGACGGTACTCTCATCGTTTGTTACGAGTTCATGAAAGGAGTTAAATAATTCTCGTGTTTCATTAAATGTTTTGCCAACAAGAACTTCAGCCATCAAGTCTGCGGATGCTGTTGAAATGGCACAACCTTCGCCGTCAAACCTAACATCGGTAATTACTTCTTCAACTACCGAGACGGTGACGACAATCTTATCTCCACAAAGTGGGTTGTGTCCTGTGCCAATAAAATCGCAAGGAGTTGCCTTGCCCCTATTGCGAGGGTGTTTAGCGTGGTCGGTAACCATCTCTAAATAAAGTTCGCGAAGGTCAGACATCATCCTAGTATTGTAATCGCTTGATCAATTGCTTTGGCGAGGCAGTCAATGTCATCGGTTGTGTTGTACACACTAAGCGATGCGCGGCAGGTGGCAGTCAATCCAAAACGATCCATTAAAGGCTGCGCACAATGGTTACCAGTGCGGATGGCAACGCCCGCATTGTCAACAATCGTCCCAACATCGTGTGGGTGTATATTTTTTACAGTAAAAGCGAGAATGCCAGCGTTGTTCATTGAAGCGCCAACAAGCGTTACGCCTTCGATTGATTGCAATACAGTTCGACCATATTCGAGTAGGACGTCTTCTTTGGACGTAATTGTTTCATATCCAATCTCTTTGATGAACGAAACAGCAGCTCCAAGGCCGATTGCACCCGCGATGTTTGGTGTACCCGCCTCGAATTTAAAAGGCACTTCATTCCAGATTGTTTCTTCAAAAGAAACCGACAGAATCATATCACCACCACCTTGCCATGGTTCCATTTCTTTGAGCAAGTCATACTTGCCAGCCAAGCAGCCGATGCCAGTTGGTCCAAACATTTTGTGACCTGAAATTGCGTAGAAGTCACAATCAATATCACTGAAATCGACTGGCAAGTGACCGATTGCTTGTGCACCGTCAATTACAGTGACTGCGCCGACTTTTTTAGCCAGAGTACACATTTCCTTGACGGGGTTAATCGTACCGATGGCATTTGAAACATGTGCCATCGAAACAATGACCGTATCTTCGCACAGAAGATCTGTGAAGGAATCCATATCCATCGAGCCATCGTCGAGCACCTTTGCAACTCTAAGAGAAGCGCCGGTTTGCTCGCAAACTATTTGCCATGGGACAATGTTAGAATGGTGTTCCATTTCTGTGATAAGAATCTCATCGCCTTCGACAAGTTGTGGTCTAGCGTACGCTTGCGCAACAAGATTGATTGCTTCGGTTGCTCCGCGGACAAAAATAACTTCATGTGCTCTTGAAGCACCAACGAGGTTTGCAATTTGTCCTCGCGCGTTTTCATACCCCTTTGTTGCTCGTTGACTAAGTGTATGCACCCCACGATGAATGTTTGCATTATCGTGTTTGTAGTAGTCTGTTACAGCATCGATGACACATTTGGGTTTTTGTGTAGTTGCTGCGCTGTCAAGGTATACCAGTTTTTGACCACCGATTTTCTGGTCGAGCGCGGGAAACATATCTGAAATGGATGCATCAGAAATCATGGGTATTCATTATAAATAGAGTGAGCGAATAAAATCCCCACCGGGAAGATTCGAAAGGAGCTCTTCGGCGAGCACGCTACGGAAGGCATCGTCATGTAGTTCATCGAGCGATTCATTGAGAAAAGCATAAATCAATAGCGTACGTGCTGCATCAGCGGGGATGCCTCTTGTTTGAAGATACAACATTGCTTCGGCGTCTATTTCGCCAGTCGTTGCTCCATGCGTACATTTTACATCGTCCGCATAAATTTCTAACTGAGGCCTAGCAGTTGCTTGTGCTTCGTCACTAAGAATGATGTTTTGATTTGTTTGTTTAGCATCTGTTTGCTGTGCGTCTTCCTTTACGTAGATGCGACCCGTAAAAACAGACTTTGCATTTTCGTCGAGTACGCCCTTGTAAAACTCACGGCTGTTACCGATTGCTTCGTTGTGTTCAACGCGTAAGTGGTTGTCAACAAACTGATCTTTGCCGAGCATATACATGCCATCAAAATTGGATTCGCAACGCTCTCCGTCAAGGTACGCATACACTTCGTTGCGTGAGCACTTACTCCCTAGGGTAATTGTATGGGTTTGCACCTTGCTTGACTCGTGTTGCATTACGTGTAGTGAGCCAAGGTGGTACGCCATTTTGCTTCCTCGAATCGCTTTCACAAGCGTAACGATTGCGTTTTTTTCTGCTACAACTTCGGTGCAAGGCATAAACAAATGGTTGCAATCGCCAATTGCAACATGGGTTTCAGCTACTGAAATTGTTTCGCTCTCTGCTGCGTGTATATGTATATTGGCAAAGCAGGCAACGGGATTACTGCCCGCAACAATTTGCAAGACGTGAATGGTTGTCTCTTGATTCCCTGTAATTGTAAGTGTGTCGGACTCGCCTCTTGGGATTTGCGAATCTCCACGTGATGCAATAGCACCAAGTATGCCTGAGTTAAGTTTAACTCCTTCTACGCATCTCGAAAATTCTTCTTGGTAGACGCCGTTTACAAAGACAACGAGTGGGTTGTCTGGCTCGATGTCGAATTGGTTTACAGTTTCAAGATCAAACTCGCCGTGATCTACAAAATCAATCTTTGAAAGGGCAGAGACATTTGTAAACATCCACGCTTCATTTTTGTGCATGGTTTCAAATACAGAATTGTCAATTGTTGTCGTCATCATCAGCAATTACAACCGCATGGTTCAAACTCTTTATAACCCTTTTCTTCGAGTTCGAGGGCTAATGCTTTATCGCCACTTTTTACAATTTGCCCATCAATCATAACGTGCACATAATCTGGAACAATGAAATCAAGTAGTCGTTGATAGTGGGTGATGATGATGAATCCACGTTCAGTTGAACGGAGTTTGTTGACACCTTCTGCAACTATTTTTAATGCATCGATATCAAGCCCCGAATCAGTTTCGTCTAGTACACCAAGAAGCGGATCAAGCAGAGCCATTTGGAAGACTTCAGCGCGTTTCTTTTCGCCACCTGAAAATCCTTCGTTTACATTACGATCAAGCAAGTCGACATTTAAGTTGACTGAGTTTGCTTTTTCCTCAACAAGGTCAAGAAAATCCATTGCATCGAGTTCATCTTGACCGCGATATTTACGGATAGCATTTACAGATGCCTTTAAAAAGAACTTGGTGGATACGCCCGGAATTTCGATAGGGTATTGAAAAGCGAGGAAAACGCCAGCGCAAGCGCGCTGGTCGGCTTCAAGTTCAAGGAGATCAATTCCGTTGAATCGGATAGAGCCTTCCGTAACTTCGTACGCTTCGTGCCCAGCAATAACGGATGCGAGAGTACTTTTGCCAGAGCCATTGGGACCCATGATTGAATGCACTTCGCCAGGCATTACTGTTAAGTTGACGCCTTTGAGGATTTTGTTTCCTTCAACGTTTGCGTGTAAATTGGTAATTTCTAATAGTGGTGTTGTCATGTTGTCTCTTTCAAAAACTTCTTTATCCAACGCTCGACTCTAAACTGACTTCTAGGAGGCGGCGCGCTTCGACTGCAAACTCCATAGGCAGTTCACGAAATACTTCTTTACAAAAACCGTTCACGATCATGTTGATAGCATCTTCTGTTGAGATGCCACGCGAGTTGCAGTAGAACAATTGGTCTTCTCCAATTTTTGAAGTAGATGCTTCGTGTTCTGCTTTAGCGGTTTTATTTTTAATTTCAATATACGGGAAGGTGTGCGCGCCGCAGCGATCGCCCATCAGCATTGAATCACACTGCGTATAGTTGCGCGCGTTCTCAGCACCTTTTTGAATGCGAACAAGGCCTCGATAAATGTTTTGACCAAATCCAGCACTGATTCCTTTTGAGATAATCGTTGAGCGTGTATTTTTGCCGATGTGAATCATTTTTGTGCCTGTATCGGCTTGCTGGTAATTATTTGTCAAAGCAACCGAATAAAACTCACCGACGCTATCGTCGCCAAGCAAAATACAACTTGGGTATTTCCAAGTGACTGCAGAACCGGTTTCAACTTGCGTCCACGTGATGCGGCTGCGATCTCCTTGGCACTTACCACGCTTCGTGACGAAGTTGTAAATGCCTCCCACACCGTTCTCATCGCCGGGATACCAATTTTGTACGGTTGAATATTTAATGTCCGCATCA
>JACNLR010000128.1 GCA_014381385.1 Planctomycetota bacterium
GGCAAAGACGCATGCCGTAGCATCCGGACTAGCATGTTATGCCAAAACACCGTCCCCTTCATGTGCGTTATCAAATGAAACAACCCACTGATCAATAACCGGGTTTGCGCCACGAACATATACGCCTCCGCCCTTGTTTGCTGTATTAAAATCTATCATGCAAAGTCGAAAGGTGGGTGTTGCATCTAGCACAAGGATTCCACCGCCAAGTTCTGCCTTGCCACCGCGAATCGTAAAGCCTTCCAAGACTGCACTAGTACTTTCCGTACAACTGACAACTGTTCCTTGCCCACCTGCGTCTATGACTGTTTCTTCTGCTCCGACTTCACTATAAATCAATAACGTTTTACCCGTAAAATCAATCTGCTCTTTCCATATGCCTTGGGCAACGATAATTTCATCGCCGTCACTCGCAGCATCAATTGCATCTTGAATCGTTTGGCAGTCTTCTGGAACAAGCCAGGTTCCACACGTTGCTGTTGTTGTTATCGCTAATCCAATCAGATTTTTCATAGCCAGCAAGCATAGCGTGACTTTTTACGTCTTCTCCATAAATTGTTGTTTTCAACATGATATTTTTTAATGTATCATGCGGTTTCTTGACACACTCACTTTCTATCTTAAAAATGAATACGCCTCCACCCTCGCAAAATGTGGCGCCGCTATCAGATAAACTCTTTGATTCTCACGGAAGGCAAATCCGTGACTTGCGACTGTCCGTAACAGACCGTTGTAATTTCAGGTGCATCTATTGCACGGAACCAGATGTGAAATATTTACCAAAGTCAGATTTGCTCACTCTTGATGAATATGTACGTGTCGTCAAAATTGCCCTGTCGCTTGGTATAGATAAACTCCGCATCACTGGAGGAGAACCGACGCTGTATCCGCAACTCAATCAATTCATCGAAAAAGTTGGCCAAATGGGATTGCGGGACATAGCACTGACAACCAATGGTTCGATGCTTTCTCGCGAACTTGCGCAGCGATGGAAAGATTCTGGCTTGCATAGGGTGACCGTAAGTCTAGATACTCTAAAACCAAGTCGCAAGGATGCTATTACTCGTTCGCACACGACGTTGAAAGATGTCATCGCTGCGATTGATACCGTTCGCGATGTAGGACTTACGCCTGTCAAAGTAAATGCTGTTATTTTGCGCGGTGTGAATGACGATGAGGTTTCCGATTTTGCGCGATTTGCACAAGAGCATGAAATTGATATGCGGCTTATCGAATTTATGGCACTCGATGCTCGGAAGAATTGGAAGCGGGATGATGTAGTTACTGCAGCCCAAATGAAGCGACGGATCGAACAAGAGTTTACGCTCATCAGAGATGACGATACAGAATCAAGCACATCGATGAACTATCGATTTACTTCAGGGGGTGGCCGAATCGGTTTTATTGCTTCTGTTTCAGAATCTTTTTGCCATGGATGTGATCGCATCCGTATGATGGCTGATGGTACGGTTCGCCCGTGCTTGTTTAGTGATGATGAGTGGTGCATCCGTTCGATGCTTCAAATGGGTGCAAGTGACGAGAACTTGAGAACATTTTTCCAAGATGCGGCCTGGGCGAAATCTGCAGGACATGGGATGGACAAAACAGACTTTGTCCGACCAAAAAAGACGATGTCGACTATTGGTGGTTAGATAAGCCACCATCCTAGAGCAACCAGAATACAGGCAACGATTGTCACAAGGTTAAACCATTTTTCGATGAATATTTTTGCTTTTTCACCAATCCACCAAACGATGCCCGCTTCAATGCCATATCGAAGCGAACGACCGACGATGCACGCTGCCAGAAACAAACCAAAATTTAATTCAGCAACACCCGCAGCAGTAGTGAGCACGAAAAATGGCACTGGTGTTAAGGCAGCAACAAACACCCAAAGATGACCCCGAACACCAAACTCTGCTACTACTGCTTTTATTTGATCTTCTCCAAATATCCACTCTGCACCGCCCGAGATCAATGAAGCGATGATGAAAAATCCGACCATCGCGCCTGCCACGCTTCCAACAATAGAAATGACTGCAAACACCGCTGATTTTTTACGATTTTCTAGGCACATCGGGATGAGCAACGCATCTGGCGGGACAAATGGCATGAAGGCTTCAACAAACGCAATGCAAAAGAGAACGATTGGAGCAATCGGTTTTGCTGCAAAACCAAGTACCCACTCGTAGATTCTGCGGTGCAGTGCCCAATTAGGTGTGCGTTCGTGCTCCATCTCTTGCATCATATACGCCCTTGCCAATTACAATGTTCATATGCACCACGTGAATGTGAAATATAAGAAACTACGAGAATCAGCAATGGTACCCACCTACCAATCGAAGCATGCGGCGGGAATGGATTTGCACGCTGCAATTGAAACGCCAATGACAATTGAAGTCGGTGCGATTACTATGATTCCACTTGGTTTTGCAATGGCATTACCCGATAATTTTGAAGCACAAGTTCGACCTCGAAGTGGTCTCGCTTCAAAGTTTGGTGTGACATTACCAAATGCGCCAGGTACTATCGATGCAGATTATCGCGGTGAATGTTGCGTGCCATTGATTAACCACGGGAGTGAACCATTCACCGTAGAACCAAACATGCGAATTGCCCAAATGATAATTACGCCGGTTGTGCAAGCCTCTTTTGAGGTTGTAGAGGAACTCGACGAAACGACCCGTGGATCAGGTGGGTTTGGTTCTACCGGAAGTTAAGCAAGTCCTTCAAGATTCGTTAGCCCTAACGGCTCTCGAGTAAAGAAGGGTTCTGCGGTTTCTGTTCGCAATCGACCCCCAAAATATTTATCCTGCGCTTCAATCCAATCGACAATTGGCCTGTTTTTTTCTGGAACGACAAATTGTGATTCGTATGCAACGATGGCGTCACGCTTCTGCTTCGCAAAACCCGTCGTGTCTACGAGAAAACTTGGGCTTGGGACAATGCGGAGGTGTGTGCAGTAATAATAGAAGAGCCACTTTGGATATATTGGTTCGCCTGCCAAATCTATTTTGGTCAGTTTTGCATCGAAGCGGGCATCTTCTACTATTTTTGTTGTGGCGATATGGTCTGGGTGAGCATCCTCAAAGTAAGGCGTAAACACTATCTCCGCTTGGTGTTCGCGTATCACCGCAGCAACAGCATGGCGAGCTGGAATTGAATGCTCAACGTAGCGGTTTGGCAAATTCACAGATGTCCTTTTAGTGCCGAGAATCTCTGCTGCTGCCGCTGATTCCTTGGCACGAATTTCAGGTGATCCGTGCGGAGTTGGTTCGCCGCTGGTCATATCAAGTAGTAAAACATCGTGCCCTTGGCTCACTAATTTGCCAATCGTGCCACCCATTCCAAGTTCCTGATCGTCTGGGTGGGGTCCTACTACGAGTATTTGCGTCATCCCCATATTCTAATGCACTGTGAACCCTAAAAAGGAGTCTGACCCCAAAGGAGTCTGACCCCAAAGGAGTCTGACCCCAAAAAGGAGTCTGACCCCAGAGGAGTCTGACCCCAAAGAGGAGTCTGACCCCAGAGGAGTCTGACCCCAGAGGAGTCTGACCCCAGAGGAGTCTGACCCCAAAGGAGTCTGACCCCAAAAGGAGTCTGACCCCATAAAATACGGGGATGCGGTATAGGATGATAGTTGCGTACGACGGAACGGATTTTCATGGATGGCAAAAGCAAGTCCATCCAGAACGGAGATATCTGAGAACCGTACAAGATGTTCTTGAAAAGGCGGTTGTAAAAGTCATGCGGCAACCCATCGTCCTCACCGGCGCTTCAAGAACTGACGCTGGAGTGCATGCTCGTGGTCAAGTTGCGAGTTTTGATGCAACAAACGAAATTCCAATAGATAAACTAATCCTAGGTTTCAATTCCTGGTTACCCGACGACATCCAAGTCCGCGCAGTTGATGTAGTGGACAATAAATTCAACCCCATCAACCACTGCACCAGCAAAGGTTACTCGTACAAGCTTGCCCACGGTTGCAGTAATCCTCTGCGCAAGCCATTGTTAAACCGACGGTTTTATGCCTTCACGGCGTACGCACTCAATGTTGAAAAAATGCAACAAGCGGCAGAACACTTCCTCGGTGAACATGATTTTGCTGGGTTCACCAAACTCAATCACGGCCGTAAAACAACCGTTCGGCGGGTCGACCAATGCAGCGTACAAGAATCTGGAGAATGGAAAATTACTATCCAAGTCGCAGGCGCAGGATTTTTATGGAACATGGTGCGCATAATCGCGGGCACGCTTCTTGAAGTCGGGCGTGGCTATACGAGCCCAGACGAAGTTCCTGAAATTATTGCCTCTTGCGATCGACGACGAGCGGGGAAAACAATGCCAGCCCAAGGCCTATCACTCGATTGGATTGCTTTTGATAATCAGTTGCCAAACAAACTAGCCATCTCAAAGAAACCCTGCTCTGAAAAATAAGCCAATGCTTCGTCAACGGAGGAAAAGATTTTCGTCGCTGTTTCTGTAATGAATGGTGAAGGCGGTTTTGCCGGTTTCCAAACTACATATACTTCCTTGGTGTGTTCCCACGCGTGTTGTAGTTCCCGCTCAACGCCGCTTGATAAACCTGGTACGCCGCCGGGAAGTTCTGGCACAAGGGAAACAATCATGTCGGACTGGTCAATCAACCTAAAGTCGCGCATATATATTTGGCCATCGATATCACCTGCAATATCTAATATTTCACGCACGGAAACGCGCATCGGATCACCGCCCTGCTTACCACCAAAAGCATGCGCCTCAACTTCAATCCAATCCTTGCCCTGTTTCGCAGCTTCAATACCACGATCAAGGAGTAGTTTTTCGTCTACATCTGCAGGGTCAAACGAAATGAAGTGCTCTGCAAGTGCAGCTCTAAACTGGTCTATTTCTTCAAGGATATCCGGCATATCAACAACATGGCTCATTGGAAAACTTGGATAGACTTTCTTTAAGTTATTTCGGGCTATCAATCTGTAACACGTTTCTGTTGTGTCTTGATGACGCCCTCGACTCAAAACATAAAATGAGTTTCTACAACCACATGCTTGGGCCATTAACTCTGTTGCGAGAATTTCTTCTTCTCGCCAGACCATGCAATCTTT
>JACNLR010000118.1 GCA_014381385.1 Planctomycetota bacterium
GCCGGACAAACCCACGAGCCAGTTACTGGCGCAGTGATGCCGCCAATATTTCTGACTTCTACGTACGCACAAGAATCACCGGGCGTACATAAGGGTTTTGAATATACTCGAAGCCATAACCCAACTAGGTACGCACTCGAACGATGCATTGCAAGGCTAGAGGGTTCAGCGTTAACACAAGAGCAAGATGTGTCTTTCGGCGGATTCGCATTTGCCAGTGGAATGGCTGCAGTGAACACTGTTCTTGACTTACTCGATACTGGTGACCATGTTGTTGCAATGGATGATTTGTACGGTGGAACACACCGTTTATTTTGTAACGTCAAACAAAGAACGGCTGGTTTGAAATTCACGTTTTCGGATTTGACTGATAGCAACGCGCTTACCGATGCAATTACTCAAAAAACAAAGTTAATATGGGTTGAAACGCCAACTAATCCGATGTTGAAACTCGTAGACCTTGCTGAGGTTGTCAAAATTGCAAAAGACAAAGGCATTCTACTTGCATGTGATAACACATTCGCAACACCCGCTTTGCAACACCCACTTAATCTTGGTTTTGACATTGTGATGCATTCTGCTACTAAATACCTTGGTGGCCACAGCGATGTGGTCTCTGGAATTTTAGTCACAAACAACGTACAACTTGCGGAGGAAATCCGATTTCTACACAATTCTTCGGGACCAATTCTTAGCCCCTTTGATTCATACCTTGTACTTCGAGGCATTAAAACACTTGGCATTCGAATGCGTAGGCATTGCGAAAGTGCCATCTGTATTGCATCATGGTTAGAGGGCAGGGATGAGATCGAGAGAGTAATCTACCCAGGTTTACCCTCTCACCCGCAATATGAAACCGCGTGTAAACAAATGTCTATTGACGGTAAAGTTGCTGGCGGTGGCATGATTACATGCGTCCTCAAGGGTGGACTCGACGCTTCGCGATCGTTTCTTGAGAAGTTACAAATATTTGCCCTCGCTGAATCCCTTGGTGGTGTCGAGTCACTTGTCGAACATCCTGCAATAATGACGCACGCTTCTGTTTCTCCAGAAGTTCGCGATTCACTTGGAATAGAAGATGGGCTTGTTCGCTTAAGCGTGGGCATAGAGGACTGTGACGATTTAATAGCGGACCTTGAACAGGCGCTCTGTTAAAACCGTATGGCAGACATCGAACTCAAACTAGACAATTCTCTCCCGATGACGGATGTTACATCTGCAATTCAACAAGCCAACGATGGTATAGGCATTGGCGATGAAATTTGGCGTTCGCTTTGGCAAGAGCCAATGCGTAGCGCGCATATATCGAGTGTGATGGAACTCGTAAAGAAACTTCGACCTCAATGCAAAAATTTTCTCCTCCTTGGAATAGGCGGGTCAGCACTTGGTGCGCGCGCGTTGCACTGCGCACTTGGTGATACTTCCATTCCGTTTTTTGTGCTCGATAACATTGACCCTTGCACTGTTTCGCAAACAATCGATGCAATCAAAAAAAATGACCCGTCGTTTGAACAAACCGTAATTGCAGTGATTTCAAAATCTGGTGAAACAGCAGAAATTTCTTCTTTGCTCATGGTTGCACAGCGTCAAATGCAAAACGCAACCTACGTTGCAATCACGGGTAAAAGTGGAACATTGCGAGACTATGCCATCGAGAAACAGTGGGCAACACTCCCTGTTCCAGATGGTGTAGGCGGCAGGTTCAGTGTCTTATCGCCAGTTGGATTATTTCCAGCTGCAATGTGCGGTATCGATATTGTTGCACTCCTTGACGGCGCAAAAGAGATGGATGATTTGTGCAGGCAAACTACTCATAACCCTGCAGCCGAACTGGCGTCTGGACTCGTTGGTGCCATGAAAGGCGGTAAACCACTTCAAGTTATGATGGTGTATTGTGACCGATTAGTTCAATTTGCCCATTGGTATGTACAACTTTGGGCTGAATCGCTTGGAAAAATAGACAAGGATGGAAATCGTATAGGTCCAACGCCTATCGCTGCGATCGGAGCAACCGACCAGCACAGCATGCTTCAACTCTGGCGGGAAGGCCCTGCAGACAAAGTCATCGGCTTCGTGACTGTAAATGAAACTGACCAAATCCCACTTGGTAATACGCCAATAAGCGCATCGCAGCAGTGGCTGTGTGGACAAACCCTAGATTCATTGCTCAGGGCACAGCACGAGGCGACGAAACAGGCTGTACAAGACGCTGGGCAAGCAACGTGGACGATGAAACTTCAGGGAATCAATCCAAACGTCATTGGTCAATTTATAGCCATTTGGCAAGCAACCGTAGCAATTGCTGGGCAAATACTTCACGTCGACCCCTACAATCAGCCCGGTGTAGAACTCGGCAAACAACTCACCCGCAAATCCTTAGACAATTCATCACAATAATCCTAACCGTGTGGGATTAATTGAATCGTGCAATCCTTGGTGGAGGAAGTTCATCTAAATCGTCCTTGTCAAACGCGGAAGCACCCTCATTTTCCTTGCGGATAGCCTCGTACACCTCTTTTCGGTGGACTGGCACAGTAGAAGGCGCCTTGATACCAAGGCGCACCTTGTCGCCGCGAATGTCAACGACTGTTAACTCTATGTCGTCACCAATCATGATAGTTTCGTCTTGATGGCGTGATAACACCAGCATAGTAAGAATCCTTCCTCAAGGTTCGCTGCTCGTTGCAGCATGTTTGCCCTTCCCTGAGCAAACAATGATCTAAAGTAAAATTACGCAGTTAACCTTTCCTGTGCGGTAAGTCGTACGATTTCATGCCGAGTTGTCCATCGTTTATCCGCAAGAACGAGTTGCATCGCCTGGTGATTCCCAAGGTTGACGATAATCGGTCCCTGTAAATTCACAGTAAGTGTTTGGTCGTATTTGTTAACGATGACGAAAGTTTGCGCAGTTTCTAGGTTTTCGAGTGCAAGATCTTCCATTTGTTCTTTTCGAACTGTCGCTTGATATTCGGGAACCCAAGTTGCAGGATCCGTCACAACAAATGCTAACTCTGGAGCCTCGGTTGATTGAAGCCAGAAAAATAGTCCATCGTCATCCGGCTGTAACAACGCATATTGCGTGTAACTTGAAAATCCTAACAAGCCAGAGGAGAATTCCAAAATTCGACTGTCATCAACTTCGACTTTGCCGAATCGAGTTGTTTGTACCTGCATGCGACTCTCGTTCCTATTGTGGTTCTATGCATTCTTCGGTGTCCCACTCCAATAGCGGGCGATTTTTGCCGAAGCCAAGTTGGTAGAAACCACGCTACCAACCACCCGCATAATTACGCGGTCGGAATGCCATCGGCATGTTGTGCCCATATTCGATAATCTCTATCGCAAGAATACCTCGCGTCCGGTAATAATTAATTTTTAACGATAAGCACAATCAGAATCCCAATAACAACTACAGCAGTTGCTAACGAAACCGTGAGTAGCGTATTCTTTTTCTTACTCAACTCTAACAACCGTTGGACTGAGCGAAATTGAGGTGAACCGATGGTGCCAGATTCTTGCTCTGCATTCTGGGCACTCAAATTGGGCATTTGAAGAGGCGCGGACTGCGTTTCAAATATTGATTCATCAGATATAAAACACGATTTGCCAACCACTTCACCCTCAGAGGGGTTGCTCTGGTCTAAACCCAAATTGTTACGATCTCTGTAAACGAAAAATTGCGCACTACATCCGCCACATGACAGTGCGGTGGGCTTAACCTCCTCGCCACATGCATGGCATCGACCAAGCAGGTGGGCAATCCCCTGCACACGCCCAGCAATTTTCCACAACTGTTTCGTTGTTGGACCGCGAATAATCGTTTTCGTATTAATTTCTCCCGTTCTCACGAGATCTATGAAGTTGTCGTATTTTAGCCCCGGGCGGAATGGATACTTCTCCCGCCGAATCCACCAAGGTCCCATTTCAGCCTCGGCAAGCATCACACCACGAGGATAGAGGAGTTTTTGACAAACTTGGCAGACTTTAGATTCTTTCTGAAGTTCCCCGCAGAATGGGCAAACGAGTACACTTTGTTTAGACATGATAGTAAAAAGAATTGTACCCTCCAAGAGATTGCTGCTGTGTGCGATCATCCAATTAACATCGAGTTGTGGACCCAAGCAAATGGTACCTGTCCAGACTACAGTGCTGCCAGTAGAACAAAATTCGCAGATTGTTGCCTTGATTGGGTCTCAAGGTATCTCAATGGATGACATATTACCCTCGCTAATAGAAATCGCAGGTAATGAGGTAATCAACGACTATGTCCTTCGGGTTGCCCTAAAACGCCAACTCGACGCACACTCTCTACACATTACAAGCAGCGACATCAACGCTGAAGAAATTCTTTTCCACTTGGCCTACTCCGACCTATCGCGGGAGAGCATGGAACAAATTCTTCTGCAACGGGGCTATGGTCCAGTACGCAAACAAAATCTGCTCTGGAGAAATGCTGCATTACGAAAACTTGTCGCAAGCGATGTATCTGTAACTGAAGCATCCATCAGACGGATGTATGAAATAATCCATGGCGTTTCTTACCCCGCTAGAATTATTGTTACAACGACGCACAAGGAAGCAAACGAAGTCTTCAATCAGTTACAAGAGGGCGTTTCATTTAGTGATCTTGCAACGAAATTTTCTATCGACCCAAGTGCTTCTCGTGGGGGTCTTGTAGATCCTATTCCTGTAGCAGACCCCCTATGGCCTGAGCCCATCCGCGCTGTACTACCGACAACAAAGTTGGGTGAATATACAAATCCAATTTTTATCGGCGACCGTTGGATTCTTGTTCTTGTAACTGGGAAAAGTATCACTTCGGGTACATCGTTTGAAGAAGCAAAGGAGCAAGTGAAGAAACTAGCGAAACTCGCACAAGAACGGTTCCTCATGGAAAAATTAGCTAGCGAATTGCAAGCGCAGCAATCAATTACATTTTTTAACGACGCACTTGAACAAGTATCAAGTACGAATGTTGACTAATTGCAGCAGTCCAATGGGGAACAGAATAAGTGCGGGCAAAAACACGCTCACCACGGCTGGAAATCCCTGCACTGGCATGAGCATAATTATTGTTCCGCCAAATAAAATCATAAGCCCAATTCCACCGCACTTCACTGCTTGCCTTGACAACACAACAGGTTCCCTCGTAACAAACAACGGAATAACAATAATCATTGCAAGGATATTCATTGCGATTGAAGCAAACCTAGAATACCAATGCCTTCGCAACATCGGCGCGTCAAAAGTCCCAGCAACTTCGAGCATGCTGTTTAATTGTTTCATTCCAAGCATGCCAATAAATTGTCCATATCTGTGGAGCGTAAGTATGTACGGTGACAATTCTGTTTCATAATACGCGACATCGACAGGAGGGAGAATCTCAGCCTGTGCAGTCTCAGCATCAAATACAACATCGACTGATCTCCCGTTCTGTAAAATCCATCGCCCCGATGCTTCTCCATCCCATATCGCAGACGTTGCCCTAATTTGCCGAATCATTCTCCCCTTCTCATCTCGCACTAAAAAAGTGGGTTCTTTGATTTCTCCTGTTGTTGGATTCAAGGAAGGTGCTAGCAGCAACACACCATTTTGGTCAGGCGTAAAAGGTACTGAAAATGAACCCACGCTGTCCTTACCTAACTCACCATGGTCTCGAAGTAAAAGTGGCGCAACGCGTGGCAGCATATATTCTTGGTTTATGAGAGCAACGACACTTATTCCACCCATCACTAGTAAAAAAGGCATTGCAATGCGGCGCAAACTAATCCCAGCAGCCATGAGTGCGACAAATTCTCTTGAGCGCAACATGTTTGCTGCTGTAAATGCCATCGCACCAATTGCAATTACGCCGTGTAAGTACCCGTACACTTGAAACAATCGAGGACCTTCAAACCCAACACCTACCTGAATCAGCGCAAATATTCTAGCAATGAATCCGCCATCCTTTGAAAGAGAGCTTGCGATTTTGTCGAACTCATCAAGATTGATAATGATATCAATCACTGCACCGAGTAAAAAAAACAACGTAAACAAAACAACAAAATTTATGGTCATGCGCTTCATAATGTAAAAGGTTAAAAGTTTCATGTCACGTTTTACGTAATTTCATCCAATTAAATCCTACTAACAATATCAAACCAATATTTCCTGACCACATAACAGTAAAACCCGAAACTTCCCGAGCGTCACGAACCATCTGACCACCTGCAAAGACAAGAAGTAAGGCTACAACTGTTGGAACGAATACTTTCGCATAGACTGAAAGTGGTGGGTCCGAAGAAAACCGGATTGCAAACAAACTACCAAGAACAATCGCCAACAGCGATAAAAGGCTTACAGCCCATCTTTGACCTATCCGCCCGACGATTTGTCCTTCCATAAGTTCAAGTTGATGGCGAAGTGCTCTCGTCGAATTCTTAACGGCATTGGTCGTATTCACTTGGGCTGCAGAAAGTAGTTCTGGAATTGAAGTTGCGTGTACCGATTCGGTTGCAACATCTCGAACTCGTAATGAAGGTACAACCAACTCCCCTCGCACATTTTCACCAACTTCGCCCGCTCCGACAATAACATTCTTCATTTGTAACGTAACCGAATCAATACCACCTGACTCTGTTGGTTCCACAATCAATCGAGCTGCTTCCGGAGTCAGTACTCGCTTTTCGCCTGTACCGCTGATAGAAGTCACAGTAATCGGAGGTAGGAAAACATCGTTCCTCATGCCCGCAGCTACGATACTAATTATTCTGCCGCCAGTCACTGCGTCGCAAAAAATAGAATTCTTTTTAGCAAATTCGTTATGCACTGCTTCCATGAAATGAACTTCTGCTAACGTCGATTCAAGTTGAACTGCAGCAGTGTTTACCTTTGGATAATTGCGCGGATTCGATCGTAGGGCTAACAAATCAGCGCGAGTAAGCGAGGATGGTCTCTGCTTCGTAAGTGAGGGCAAATCAATCGGGTGAGTTAACTGGCCTTCTTTTGCGCCGCGGAGTAATCCTGACCCATCGGCGCTACTGGTCCATTGGGCAGAGTCGCTAAATTTCACAAGCATAGATGTTTGATCATTGATTCGTTGCACATCTACTACTGCTGCTGCTGCAGTGAGATACATATTTGCTTTTCCGGTATTGTCTATCTTCGCAACAGCCATATGCTCAAGCGCCATTCTTTCTTGATCGCCATCTTTTATGTTAAAAATGTCTTCCGCCCAAATGATCATATTGCCCTGCACAAAAGGAGCGTGTTGTCTGATTGAATTTGTAAGAAGTCTAGGTAACTCCGCAGACATTGCTGATGTCATTTTCCCAACAAAGGTTGGAATAACAGATTGGGTTAACAGCGCAACAGTGATGGTAAGCAACAAACCAAAAAGTGCCATAGGAGCGAGCAATCGCACGTACGATTGGCCACAAACTGCCATAGCAATAATTTCGTTATCTTGCGCCATGCGGTGCAACCCAATTGTGGCAGCAAAAGCGCCAGCAAATGGCAACGCAAACTGCAACATGGGTACTATCGCGAGTGCGAGGTATTTCATTGTGTCCCAGCCAGTAAGCAAACTGTCACTGGAAAGGGGTTTTATAGCTGCACCAAAAGCAATAACAACCACAAGGATTATCGCCGTTATGGCGAACTGCCGAAGCACGTCTGCGAGCATGTATCTATAGAACCGCCACGGCATGAGGGGCATTATGGTCTTACCCCATCACTTTGCAACTCGCTTGAAATCAGATATCTCTTTTTAATCATGGGTTTAGAGTGAATTCTTTAAGGAATATCTAGAAAACTGTTTTTTATCGGACGCATAAATATGGCATAGTAGGCAATGTATAGCGCGTAGTCCGCCATGAGTAGCATATTTTCGGATGATAACCGACCAGAGGAATAGTAGTACAGAGAAGTTTTCGATTGATGGAGTATGCGTTCTGCCTACTACAACCCCTCTCCTCGCCGAGGAATTGCACTCCTAGAAGTAATGATTGCCGTTGGAATCCTTACGTTCGCAGTCGCTTCTATTACAAGCGCAATTGTTGCAGGTCAACAGCAATCCCTCAATGCGAGGGAAAAAATAGTAGGTTCAATCGCAGCAGAATCACTTTTATCTCAGATAACGCAAGTTCCATGGGACACAATCGATTCTTGGCATGGGTATACGGAGGACGTTGGTACAATTACGGACCCAACAGGTGTTGCAATGAATGGCGATTGGGACAGGATTGGAAGAAAAGTCACGGTTATCGAAGGTGAAGTACAAATAACACCCCTTGAAGTTTTTATAGTTGGCAGAACTATTTCAGTTTCATCTTTTACAAACGACGGTCGAACACTAACAACAATTGAACGATTTGTACCGGAGCCACAGTCATGAACCGTAGAGGGCTCTCTTTAATTGAAATGCTCCTTGCAATCTCTATTACGTCTGTCATTGGCGCTGCAATTGCATCCATGATGGCCGCAGCAACGACGAGCCTCACTTCAAAAAATGATGGTAGGCAATCTGCAATTCGCCTAGCAACAACACAAGTTCGTCTTGGTGCGTACATTGCCCCTTCCCTCTGCATTCTTGATAAAGGAAACACATTCCTGACGCTTTGGAATGAAGATTCACGTGATAGCGACACCGTGCATGCGTCTGAGATTCGTTGGATTCGGTTTGACAGCGAAGAAAAAACACTAAACGTGTATTTCGTTGATTTCCCAGAAGAATGGTCTCAAGCCATGATTGATGCAGCAGACGTAGAGTGTAACGCCCTGACTAATTACGAATCCCTCTTCAACGGATTACAGAGCGATAATATAATTGCTTCCATCGCACTCGTTGACAACATGCAATCGTGTGCGTTTTGGATAAACACAACAAATCCAATCGAGTCAACAAGAGTGTGTATTCGTTTTTCATTTGATTCATCTTTTGGTGAAACAAACGATGCAATGATTGATGAATCAATTCGCATGCACCATGCGCCATCGGAGCAACCGTAATGGAATCAATCGACCCACGCAATACATCATCTCGCAGGGGCATCGCTTTGATGCTTGTCATGATTGCTATTTTGGTAACAGGATCAATGGCTGTGGCATACTTTGGCAGTAGAGATAACTCGATTGCTATTAGTTCTAACGTAGAAGCCGCCTCAAGAGCAAGAGCAGTTGCAGAGTCTGGACTTGATCTAGCCGTTGCTATTCTAGAAACAGACGCAGATTGGCGAACGCACCACATAGACGGCGTCGTACTCGATGCTTTCGCATTTGGTGGTGGCTTGATTACTCTAACAGTTCTTGACTCTGAAACAAATCTCCCACCGGATGAATCGACAAATAAAGTCGAGATCACCATTCTCTCATCTGTTGATGGAATAGCACAAATAACGCAAGCATCCGCAACTATTATTCCAAGCGAAGATGAGTTTGATGTTGACTACAGTGAATTTGCTTTGTTTTCTCAATCGCAACTCACCATACGGGATGTTGCATCTGTGCAACGTTGGGCTGCTTCCCCCCTTGGTGCAGAACAAAGTCCACTTCGCATAGGAACGCTCGCAACTGGACCACTCTCTGTAGAAATTAACTCGTGGGCGCAATCAAGTGATTTAGAACTACATACACTCGCAAATGCTTCATCGATGATTACATCCTCGATGTCTTCAAGGCATACTCTTCCCGATTCCCCCCCATTTCCATATCCGCCAAGTATACCTACAGATTCTGTTGTTCTCGTTGAAGAACACACACCAAGAAATTCTTCTCACTTTAACCATTGGGCTCATAATTTCACACAAGGTTTCAGCAATTCTTCGTATCGAAACGTAGAGTACACCGATATCCATGAGGGCTCATACAGCACAGAGTCGCTTGTACTTGGTTCAAACCAACCTTTGCGAATCTTTGGCAACGTGACAATTACAATAGACGACGAGTTCAAGCCTACTGGTGCGACAATTGAACTTGCACAAGATGCTTCGCTCACCATCCACGTCGGCGGTGATGTTGAAATCAGATCCAGTTACATCGGAAATGAAAATCACAAAACCAATTCTTGGAGTGACCCAAGCAGAGTTCAATTGTATGGACATAATGATTCAGATTGGGAGTTACGAGGAAACACGACTATCAAAGGTGAAATCTATGCGCCCGATAGCGAGATAGCACTCAGTGGATTAGCGACGCTATGCGGAAGAATTGCGGCTGATTCTATAGCAATGCGAGGGGCCTCAAGGCTTCTCTATGACCCAACCCTAGACCACGGTGGATACGCAGATTCTTCTAGTTTGCTCTTTAATGAAGATGGAACATTGCAACAAGGTGTACAACAACTTTCGCAACTTGATCCAGTGCTTATTGACTCATTAGAACAAGTTGCAATTGCAGTCTTGGGTGGAACGTATCAACAGTTCGATGATTGGTGGTCTGAACCCACGCAGCGACCACACGAAGTCGTCTATGTGCTTACTATGTACGGCGTCGACGCAAGGCGCTGGGAATTTTTAGCAAGGCAAATTGAAGGTTTCTCTCAAGATCGCTGGAATGCATACGCGTCGGTGTTAGAACAATGAATTCATTGCCCAACCATCGCGGCTTCACTCTTATTGAGTTAACACTCTCGCTTGCAATTCTTGCACTGCTTGCAGTACTCGCTGCACCGATGCTCGGGAGCAACGACCTACTTCAAGTAGATGTTACACGTCGCCTGTTTGTTAGCGATTTTGAGCATGCGCAAATTATTGCAATTTCTCGCCCTGAGGATGAAATCGCACTCATCGTTAACGATGATGGCTCGGCTTGGCATATTGCAAATACAATCGCAATAGGAACACCGCTTTTAGATAGTGTGACACAAGAACCACTTTCTATACAACTGGGCAATGGTGCTGCGGCGGCAGCTAGTACAACAAGCATCATTACGAACTACGATGACAATATTATTATTTTTGATCAAAATGGCGGGCTACGAGATTTCTCTCAAACTCTCGAAATCACAATTGCCTGTGGCGAGATATCCTCAGTAATCCAAATCAGCCCGATGACCGGTTCGATTCGATAAACGCGTATATAACCCTCAGAACCCGCGAGTAAGTAACTTTCCCAAGTTTGTTATTTTATTCCATATTCCTTGAGTTTTCGGTACAGCGTCCTCTCACCAATACCAAGTAAGTTTGACGTCTGCTCGCGGTTACCGCCTGTCATAGCGAGAGTCTGGCGGATTGCTTCTTTTTCGAGCTTGTCTAGGCCAATCCCAGCCAACGACCCCACATCGTACGTACTGTCGGAGTCTGAAGAACGAATTTCGTCTGGAACTTGAGCGAGATCAACAACATCGCCGTCGGTTAAAACTGCCATTCTTTGCACGACATTCATCAACTCTCGAACATTTCCGGGCCAGCCATACCCCACAAGTCGGAGCATCGCTGGCTCGGTAAACGTTGGACGTGGTCTATCCATGTCCGCTGAAAACTTTCCGAGTGCGTGATTCACCAGAAGTGGAATATCTTCACGGCGTTGTCGAAGGGGTGGAACATTAATTTCAGCTCCATTGATTCTAAAATACAAGTCTTCGCGAAACTCACCATTTGCACTTTTTACTTTCAAATCTTGATTCGTTGCAGAAACGAATCGAACATCCGTTGACCGATCGCTATTTTGTCCAAGTCGTACAACATCGCCCGTTTCAAGAACTCGCAATAATTTCGCTTGCATCGAGAGTGGCATATCTCCAATTTCATCAAGAAAGAGTGTGCCACCATTGGCAAATTCAAAGACACCCTCGCGATCACGATCCGCACCAGTAAACGCACCTCGGACGTGTCCGAATAGCTGATCTTCTAGTAACGATTCACTTTGTCCGGCGCAGTTAAATGCAACGTATTTCTTAGACGACCGCTTTGACTGATTATGAATCGCATTAGCAACAAGTTCTTTGCCAGTACCGGACTCGCCAGTTACCAATACTGGCAACGTGCTTGGGGAAACCTGTCGAATTAAGTCGATGACTCGTCGAATAGCTGGAGATTCTCCGATTATCCCTTCGAAACCATAGGCAGAATCTACCTGACCCTTCAAACTTTCATTTTGCTCCCGAAGCACGACCGTTTCTGCAGCTCGATTTACAAGATTTCGAAACACATCTAAATCAAGTGGTTTTTCTATAAAGTCGTACGCGCCACCTTGTAGTGCCGCCTTTGCTGTTGGAATGTCACCGTGTGCTGTTACTACAATAGTGGCAGCATTGTCTTGTTGTGCTTTTGCTAAGGATAGTACTTTAAGCCCCGACTGCTCTTCCTCCATCACCATATCGGTAATGACGACATCAAAACTCCCCATCGTCAGTTCTTCTTTTGCGGAGTTGTATCCATCAACAATCGTACAAATGTGACCAAGCCGCCGTAGCGATTCTGCCATCACCTCTGCGTGATCTAATTCATCATCCACAATGAGTATTTGTGCGTGTAGGTCAGTCATATCTTCCTATTGTACCACCCTCGGTGAAAGTTCTCTAAGTTCAAGGCGAAGAGGTCTTGAGGGCGATAGAATCTACTCTATGCCCACCAAACTTCCTCTTGGTTTTTCAGCGGATACCCTTCAAAACAAATCTATTCACTTCGTGGGTATCGGTGGTTGTGGTATGAGTGGCCTTGCGCTGTTAATTGCACGCCTTGGAGCCAATGTCCAAGGTACAGATTCTACAGAGTCAGAGGTTACTAAATCTTTACTCCAAGAGGGTATTGAAGTTTCCTACGTGCAAGACGGTAGTGCAATATCAGAAAATGTTGATCTCGTCGTACACTCAGCAGCTATACCACCCGACCACCCAGAAATGAACGAGAGTGATGAACGCAATATACCCATCATTTCATACGCTCAAATGCTCGGCATCGTCCAGAAGGAAAAGACTAGCGTCTGCGTTGCTGGTACGCACGGAAAATCTACAACAGTCTCCATCTTAAGTTCCATTTTATTGCATGCAAAATTCGATCCTAGTTTTATCGTAGGCGCAAATTGTCCACAAATTGGTGGCTCCTGCAGGGTTGGGTCAAATGAGATTCCAGCAGGAGTGCGAATTGGGCAGCAAGGTATTCTTGTCAGCGAATCTTGTGAATTCAACCGTTCCTTTCATGACCACCAACCAAAGGTTGCTCTGATAAACAATATCGAAGAGGACCATCTAGATTACTATTCTTCCCTTGACGAAATCATAGAAGCGTTCAAAGGATTCGCTACAAAAATTCCCACAGCAAAAAATGGTGGGCTCCTACTCATTGCACACGATGGTGCGCATAGAAATATAGTGACTCCTGATCTTCATTGCGCAGTCGAGACATTTGGATTCCACCCTGAAGCAGATTATCAAGTCGTGTTTGACCCTAGTGTCCGCAGAGTTGGTATTTTGCGAGACGGAATGTGGACTATCCAGTGGACAAACCCAATGCCTGGTTCGCATAACGCTTTGAATGCTTCTGCTGCTGCAATTCTTGCAGCAAACCTTGGTATTGATTGGGAGTCTCTCGTCGAACCACTAGAACAATTCAATGGGGTAGATCGAAGGTTACAGCGACTTGGTACATTTACCTGTAAAGATGGCGGAACAGCGACGGTGTACGACGACTACGGGCATCATCCAACAGAAATCGAGATTACATTGCGGGCGCTCCGTGCGGCGGAACTCCCGCAGCGTTTACTCTGCGTCTTCCAACCACATCAACATAGCCGAACGAGGTTTCTGCTGAACCAATTTGCACAAAGTTTTTCAAGTGCAGATGAAGTTATAGTTCCCCACATTTATTTTGTTCGTGATTCAATTGCAGAACAGCAACGCATCTCTGCACAAGATCTTGTCGATAAACTTGTAGACTTAGGTGCCTCTGCAAAACACATAAATGATTTCAGCGACATCGAACAACACCTCCAATCAACTGCGAGGGATGGCGACTTGATTGTAGTTATGGGCGCAGGTCCAGTCACTACAATCGCGCACAAACTTGCGGGTGTTTCGCAAGTGATGCTCTAAATACATGCCACGTTCTTTTAGATCAACTTTGCTAGGGGACCTTGAAGTCGATATAAATCACGATGCCCAAATAGGCGCAATGACATATTTCGCCATCGGTGGAAGTGCAGACCTTCTAGTCCGTCCGCGGTCAGCAGATGCTCTTTCGGTACTTCTAAGAAGGTGCTATGACGATAAAATCCCCTGCAAAATCCTAGGAAAAGGAGCAAATCTCCTAATAGACGATAGCGGTGTTGATGGCATAGTCATCTCGTTGGATAATCCTTGCTTTACATCTACACGGTTTGATTGCGATGACAATGCAAAAGCACTTCACGCTATGGCGGGTGCAGATCTTGCAAAATTAGTCATGGATACCGTTCGCCTTGGCCTTGATGGCCTTGTCGCAATGGCGGGAATTCCTGCTTCCATCGGCGGTGCAATCCGGATGAATGCAGGAGGTGTGTACGGTTGTATTAGCGACTCGCTTTCAACTGTAACATGTTTAACGTACGCTGGCGGATTAGTAACGTACAACAAAGAAGACCTAGTATTTGGATACCGAACGTGCAGCATCGCCGAACCCTTAATTTTATCTGCAACATTTAATTTGCAAGAATGTGACCCCGAGGTACTTCGTACTAAGGTAAAAGAAATATTTTCATGGAAAAAAGAAAGGCAACCCTTAGCAGACGCTTCTGCGGGTTGCATTTTTAAGAATCCTATGTCCGAAAAAGGTGAGAGAATTTCCGCGGGCAAACTCATTGATGACATAGGACTTAAAGGTAAAACTATTGGCGGCGCGTCCGTTAGCACTCAACACGCAAACTTTATAACAACGACTTCGGATGCAACTGCCAATGATGTTATTCAGTTAATTCGCGAAATCAAAAAACAAGTTTTTGATCGCACGACTCTCATCTTGCAAGAAGAGGTGGTTATTTGGTCTCGTGATCCAGAGATTCAAAGATGAGCAAAGTTAAAGTTGCAGTTCTTATGGGCGGCCCTGATGCTGAGCATGATGTTTCAATACAATCTGGCACTGCTGTTGCGGATGCTTTGGAGAAGTCAGATAACTTTGAAGTCATTCGATTACACCTCCAACATGTAACCGTAAAGGAGTTGGCTGCGTTGCGTGCGGATGTTTTTTTCCCCGTTTTGCACGGTCCATACGGCGAGGGCGGTCCTCTGCAAGAACTACTCGAACAAACGGGAGTGCCATTTGTTGGTTCAAGTTCTATTGCAGCAGCCCGTGCTATGGATAAAGAATGTACTAAGGAAATCGCGCAAAGTGTTGGAATTCAAACTCCAGCATGGTCAGTTCTCACAGAGGAACAACCATGCCCAATAGTTCCACCCTTGGTTCTCAAGCCTTGCAATGACGGTTCGAGTATCGACATGGCTATTTGCAAGACTGCAAGGGATGTTCAAACTGCGCGAAAATTACTGCACAAAAATAGAGACTCCCTCCTTGCAGAAACATACATAAGCGGTCGGGAAATTACTGTAAGTATCATCAATGGCAAGCCTTTACCTATTATCGAAATAATTCCTGCTAAAGAAGTCCAGACTTATGATTTTGCCGCAAAGTACAAACGCAACGATACGCAATACATAGTAAACCCCGACTTACCGCAAAACAACTGTGTCGAGTCAGCACTTTTGCTCTACCAAACCATGCACATTCGTGACATTGCTCGGGTAGATTTCATGTTTGATAACGACGGTGCATGGCTTTTGGAAGTCAACACAATGCCCGGATTTACAAACAATTCTCTTGTTCCGATGGCAGCAAAAAGTGCGGGAATTGAGATGATACAGTTGTGCAGCAAGCTCGTGAAACTTGCTCTAACTCGCAGAGTCAAGTCGTACTAGCGACATAGTCGATGTTCTGTGTACGCTATGGCACGAAAAAAGCAATCTAAAATCGCTTCTGCGACTTGGACAGTCCTAGCCTTGCTTGGGGATATCGCCAAGTCACCTGTTCTCATCTCATGGGTGCTTGCAATCGCTGGTCTTGTCACGCTTGTGGCAATGAGCGTTCCAAAACTACGTGCAACTCGTGTTTCTGCAGCCAATATTCAAGTGACTTTCAACGACCCCCCTGTTTGGCTCGATGCATCACTCTTGGTTGAATTGCAAGATGTCGCCCGACTGCACCTAGCGCAAACAACTGTGGGGAGGGAGGGACTCATCGAGACAGCAGATGCAATGGCTGCAACGGGCTGGTTTACAAAAGTAAATCAAGTGCGATGGGTAAGCGACAACCAAGCATTAGTTGATGCTACTTTTCTTATTCCTTATGCAAAAATAAAGGATGTTGGTGGGGAAGTTTTTATCGACTCACAAGGAAGAAGGTTGCCTACGAGAATTGGTGTCATTGTAAATCCAAAATACCATTTCATCACAATTGAAAATACTCTGCATGCAAGACCAATGCGGGCGGGTTTACAATGGAACGGAGGGGATATCGCCGACGCACTGAAAGTTCTCCACCTTATCTACAATAAACCTTGGATATTTCAGATAACTACGATCGATTTGTCTGCATGGTCTAGTGATGCTTCCATTTCATTTACAACACAAACCCCAAGTCGCTTAAAGTGGGGTTCTGCTCCAAATGAAGAACATGGACTTGAAGCACTTTGGGAAGACAAACTCACAAGGCTGCACTGGCTCCATACTAATTTTGGACGTATAGACAAAGGTATTTCTGCTGAATTTGACTTAACCAATACAGCTGAAATCACAATTCAGTGACTACAAATCTATTGAAGGTATTGTGACACAATGGATGTAGTATCATGGCCACTCATTCTGCTTATTGGAGAACTTGTGCTCAAGGTAGTAATGATTGCACTCGTACTCCTACAGCGCAAAAAAACTTCAGCAGCAAAACTTGCTTGGATCTTATTAATCATTTTTATTCCTTTCATTGGTACGATTATTTACCTGATGCTCGGAACTCGCAGGCTTGGTTTCATCAGACGAAAAAGACATAAACGAATCATCGCTCAAATTCCCCAATCTGTCGCCGAACACGGTTGTGCACAAAAATTTGAACTCGGAGATGTATCTCCCGCTTATCGCTCAATTACAACAGTCGCAGAAACTGTTGGCGCGGGGTTCGTTCTAGAGGACAACCACGCCCTGCTTTTTGGTGACTCCGACAAGTTGATTCATGCTCTTGCTGTCGACATTGACAAATCTACGCAGCACTGCCACATCCTTTCTTACATCATGCTTGAAGACGACGCAGGTAAACTGATTGCAAGCGCTCTTATACGTGCAACAGCACGTGGTGTTGTTTGCCGTCTATTGCTTGATGGCATGGGTTCAAAAGATTTCCTTAACTCAAAAACTTGCAGAGATCTTAGGGAGGCGGGTGTACGCGTTGTGGCTGCTCTGCCAGCAAATATCTTTAGAGCACTCTTAGTTCGAATTGATTTGCGAAACCATAGAAAAATTGCCGTGATTGATAACTCAATTGGCTACATGGGCTCCAACAATATCGCTGAACCATCCTTCGCTCCAAAACCAAAATTTGCTCCTTGGGTTGACGCTTCTGTTCGATTAACTGGCCCAATTGTTCGCGAGTTGCATGCAATTTTTATTCAAGATTGGTTCATGGACAGCGACGAAGATTTAGTCGAGTTTCTCTCAGAACCAATCGTTTGCTCGGGCAAGGGATTCCCAGCACAACTTATGGCAACTGGTCCAAACAGTAATAATCAGGCACTCAGCCAATTATTGCAAACTGCTTTCTTTGCAGCACAAGAAGAACTCGTCATTACAACGCCTTATTTTTGCCCTGACGATGCGACAGAATCCGCATTGCTCATCTGCGCGAAGAGAGGCGTCCAGACGCACCTTGTTATTCCTGCAAGGAACGACTCAAGACTGGTTGCAGCCGCAAGCAGAAGTAGCTTTTCAAAACTGATACATGCTGGCGTGCAAATCCATGAATTTCACGGTGGTTTACTGCACGCGAAAACGTTAACAATTGATAGAAAAGTTGCCCTTATTGGATCTGCCAATCTTGACCGTAGAAGCTTAGAACTTAATTTTGAGGTAAATATGCTCGTATTTGATACCGATTTTGCAAGCGAATTACGCTTCCTGCAAACCTCCTATATGGAACAATCGGTGCCGGTTCTCGAAGAGAACGTAGAGAACTGGTCTATCCAGACACGCCTTTGGCAGAACGCAATCGGGTTAATTGCCCCAATTTTGTAAAAATAGGCAAATTGGTGGGTTTGAATTGGATTTTTAATCGAACTTCTTCTGCCTAACATGAGAACTAATAGTGAGATAGACCTCTTTTCAACCGATGAAAAGGCAATACATGCACCGTTTTAATCGCTATTTTTATACCTCTATTGCCCTTCTTTGGGGCGTATCGATTGCGTGCGCTGAATATGTCATTGTAAACAGCAGCGATGGCTCCTTTACACTCGAAGCGGGGTCATTCGATGGTTTCTTAGCAAACCAAGAGAATCAATTTGCAATGAGTGACCAAGAAATCCTTGCTTCTACACTCAACAACGATGGTATCGATACTGTGGGAAAGCTTTCCTTTGTGCTTGCAAGCACGGATGCAGGTCTCTCGTTTATGGGTTTGTTCGATGGAATTCCAACCACCAATCCAACAGGCTCATTTGCTGATCAATTTTTAGGTATCTCATCAACTACTTCCATAGATACTTCGTGGTTCGCAACTGGGGACGAAGGCAGTGAATACTCTTGGTATGACCTTGGAAATGAAACGCAACTTGTAAATGCACTCTTAGGTTGGGACCATGAACAGACTTCTGCTGGCTTCGCTTGGGGTGATGTGCGAACTGCACAAACAGGTACCGTGAACCTGTACGATGTTGACCTCTCTGAATTTGCTAGCGATTCAATTCAGTTCGTAACGTACCAAGATGACCACTGGGCTGTTGCTGGGACTGCAGACTTCTCGGTATTAGGCCAATACGCTTTTTCCTACCAATACGTTCCTGCTCCGGGCGCAATTGCATTATTTGCACTTGTCGGATTAACGAGCAACCGCCGACGGCGAAAGTAATACTGCATTGATGTATGCTTCAACTTGCTTTGCCTGAACACGTGTCAACTTCGTCTTTTGAATCATATCTGGAAGAATCCCATCCCACTCTTGTTGCGAGTATCTCGAAATGCGCAATGCATTATGGCATTTGGTGCAAGAAGTAACATAGATTTTCCTGCCCTCTTCCAAGAAGGCGATGTCTCTTGTTGCGCCCAACTCTTGAATTGTCGGTGCCACTTTCAAACCGTCCATGCATCCAGTAACAGTCAAAATAAGAAACAGGATTGGGAAAATTCGTTTCATTAAAAATCTATGCCAAAGAGTAATCGGACTTGTAAATCAGGTGCTGAGTCGACGTTTGTCACTTGAAAAATTGGTGAGACGCTGCACCACCAACTGCCTGATTGCCAAGAAAGCGAAGGGCCAATAGAGAGCACATCGTCACCAAAATGATCCCAATCAGGAATGGGTGTTTCTAAAATTGCCTGCAGTCCGAGGGTGAATGATGGTTTTGGTTGGTACGTGAGGGCAATGGAATTTATTATTTTTCCCTTATCTTGCTCCAAGTCTTGGCCTTCCCATTCCGCTTCGAGTGTAAAGTTGTAAATTACATTGAGTTGATCAAATTCTGCTTCAAGCAAGATTTTGCCCTCAAGTTCAAAAAACTCTGAACCATATTTGACTTCGCCGTAGAGAGCGACGCCTAGTTGATCGGGGTTTGGCGCTTGCAATTGATAAATACCTTCAATTGCTACATCACGGAAATATGTATGCTCCTGTGTTGCTGTTTTTTTGTAACGCCAATCTGCAAAGTACACTGCCATTTGAAACTTGTCCGTAACACCCCATTCGATTTCATGTCTAAAGCGAACTTCCTTGTATTTAGAATCACTTTCCTTATTTGTCTTGAGTGTTACCCATTGTTCGTATTCAACGTGGCCAACTGGCAATGTCCTTGGTTCATAGAGCCAAGGTATTTTTCGAGACGAGGCTTCCACTGTTGAAGTGGGAAAAAGAGCAAAGCAGAGCAGACTGAAAGTAATGATTCGGAACATATTGGTAATCCTAAAAGGGTATGTATTTAATTGAGATTGATTCTCATTCGCTTGTATAGTGCGGAATAGTACCCGAAAATGCACCGCCCTGCAACCAATAATTTGGCGTTCCCCTATCCCTTGCAATACCAATGGCTTATGGCTATAGCAACCACTTTGAAAGCGTGGCTGCGATGCTGAACAATACGCAGTTTGTTACGATACCGTGCAAGGAACTTACTCTATGTCAATTACACTCACATTCCACGGTCAATCATGTTTTCAACTCAACGATGGAACGCACAATTTACTTATAGATCCGTTTTTTACGGATAACCCCGTTGCGAAAATTGAAGCAAAAGATGTAACGTGCTCCCACATCGCAATTACACACGGGCACTTCGATCACTTTGCAGATTGTGAATCAATTGCTAAGGCAAATGATGCCACGGTGTTCGCGGCGTACGAAATTTGTGATTACCTACACGAACAAGGGCATGAAAAATGTGAGCCAGGAAATCCCGGAGGTAGAATTGAAACACTCTTTGGAGGTATCTCGTTCACACAAGCATTCCACTCCTCGAGTTTCAAGGGACGGTACATGGGCATGCCATGCGGGCTCATGATTGAATTTGCAGGCGCGGTGCTCTACCACGCTGGTGATACCTCCCTGTTTTCTGACATGGAACTCCTCGGGCAAATATATACGCCAGATGTCGCAATGTTCCCAATTGGCGATCGATTTACGATGGGGCCAGAGATGGCAGCAGTTGCTGCTGAAATGATTGGTGCGCCAACTGCAATTCCGATGCACTACAACACGTGGCCAGCAATCGAAGTCGATGTAAAGCAATTCGCTCCGAAAGACATCGAAGTACTTGTTATGGAACCGGGTGATGCGCTTGAACTTTCCGCAGAATGACAGTCGTTAACACAATTTTGCGCGGCGGACGGGTTGTTGATGTGCAATCACGAAGCATTGAGTGTATCGACGTAGGTATACAAGATGAAAAATTCATCTTCGGAACATTAGAATCACAAAACGTCATAGAATTCGACGGTGCATATATCGCACCGGGCTTTATCGATGCGCACATGCACGTAGAGTCAACGATGTTACCGCCGACTTCGTTTGCTACCCTATCACTCCCACACGGTACGACTTCAGCAGTCTTTGATCCACATGAAATTGCGAACGTGCTTGGCATAGCAGGCATAAAATTACTTATGGATGATGCAAAAAACATCCCTTTCGATGCGTTTTTTGCAGCGAGTTCTTGCGTACCCGCTTCTCATTTTGAAACGAGTGGAGCAACACTACTCGCAGATGATTTGGATCCCCTCTTCGCAGATGAACGCGTCGTTGCTCTTGCTGAAATGATGAACTTTCCCGGTGTCATTCATGGCGACCCAGAAGTGCATAAAAAAATACAGATGGGATTGCGCCACGGTAAAAAAATCGATGGACACTGTCCCGGTTTGCGTGGCAAGGACTTGCTTACGTATATTGCAGCAGGAATTTCAAGCGACCATGAAAGCACTACTGCGGATGAAGCGCTTGAAAAATTAAACGCGGGCATGCAAATATATATCCGAGAGGGTAGTGCTGCAAAAAATCTTGAAGCACTTCTCCCAATCATTACACCTGAAAATGCACACAACATTTGTTTTTGCACCGACGATAGGCACCCTGCTGATCTTCGCAATGAAGGTCACATAGACCATATAGTCAAAAAGGCTATTGCTCTTGGGCTTGACCCAATTCTTGCTCTATGCATCGCTACAAAACACGCAGCGGACCACTACGAACTCCATCAGATAGGTTCCATTGAAGAAGGTAAGTTTGCAAACTTCATAGTTTTTGATGACTTACAAAACCCAACCCCAAAGCAGACTTGGCACCATGGAAATCTTGTTGCCGAAAATGGTAGAACCGTAGTCAACATACCTCAGCCAACGAACTGGACTACAGCAAAAAATAGTGTTCACTTGCCAAGTTCACTTGCACCAGAATCATTTGAAGTCATAGGCACTGGCAACTCCATTCGCGTCATAGGTCTTGTTAAAGGCCAGTTATTCACTGAAGAAATACATGTTGTCCCAACAATGGTTGGCGAACATATTGTTGCTTGCCCCAACAATGATGTTTTAAAAATGGCTGTGATTGAACGCCATCACAACACTGGGAATATTGGCTTAGGATTCGTAAAGGGATTTGCATTTTCCGGAGGTGCCATTGCTTCTACCGTTGGTCACGACGCGCACAATGTAGCCGTCGTGGGGGACAACGACAACGATATGTTCCTTGCAGCAGCGGCGTTACAAAAAGCACAGGGTGGGCAATGCGTTGTGTCAGATGGCAAGTTGCTTGCGCTCCTTCCATTGCCAATCGCTGGGCTTATGTCTGATGCTGCACCAGAAGATGTCATCGCGCAACAAAACGCTGTCCTTGAGGCTGTGGCATCGCTTGGTTGTCCGCTTGATGACCCATTTATGCCACTGAGTTTCTTACCATTATCTGTCATCCCAAAACTAAAACTCAGCGATCTTGGACTTGTTGATGTTGATCAGTTTGCTCTTGTACCCATCGAAATATGCCCCGCCTGAAGCATACTATTGAACACGATATAGCACTTGCAAAAAGTGTAGCTCGCAAAGCTCGAACTGGCGTGATGCCTTGGATTTTTTGGGCTGTCGCAGCATTGTTTTATCTCTACGAGTTTTTTGCTCGCGTAGCACCTAGTGTAATGAGCGAAACGCTGCAGCGTGATTTTGACATGAGTGCCAGCGAACTCGGCTTTGTTATGGGTTTATACTATCTCGCGTATGCACCGATGCAACTCTTAGTGGGCATTGCCCTTGACCGATTCGGTTCAAAAAAACTATTGTCAAGCGCTGCAATCATCGCAGGTATTGGTTGCCTTACATTTGCACTTGCACATACAACTGCAATCGCAGGCCTTGGAAGGATTATGCTGGGCATTGGTTCTTCTTTTGCATACGTCGGCGCAGTGTACGTTGCAACTGTTTGGTTTCCTCGCAAACGACTCGCACTCATCATGGGTATGACCGCCGCTCTTGGGACGCTCGGTGCTGCCCTTGGTCAGGCTCCACTGGAAGTTGCTGTCCAAGACTTTGGCTGGCGGAGCGCGATGTATACCGCTGCGCTCGGTGGTTTATGTATTGCCCTTTTGATTTGGCTGATTGTCCCAAAACGACCCGATTGGTTTTTACAACTTACTGCACTTGAACAAAAAGAAAGCAAAGTAAATATGTTTGCGGGTCTTCGCGAAGTCGTTTTGGATAGTCAAACTTGGTTACTTGCTGTAATTAGTTTACTTTTATACGTTCCGATTTCGACGTTTGGTGCACTCTGGGGTGATTCTTATATCGCAACCTCTTGCAGCGTTTCTAGTGAATCTGCAGCGAGGGCGATGACGATGATGTTCTTAGGCTTCGCTGTTGGAGGCCCACTCCTTGGCTGGCTATCTGACAAATACAGCACCCGCAAAGTACCGATGTTCCTTGGTGGTGGGCTTTGCGCGGCGTCCATAGGAATGCTCCTTCTCGCTTCAGTTATTCCATTTTGGCTTACGGTTGTTTTTTTGATTCTCACGGGATTCTTTGCTGGAGCACAAGCTATTACTTTTGCGATGGCAGTTGAACAGCACTCTCGTTTCTGTAAGGCAACAGCCGTTGCATTTGTAAATTTCTTTGTAATGCTTGGGGGGTTTATCTTGCAGCCACTCTTTGGTGCGGTTCTAGACATTACCTCAAATACTGATACATACACTGCTGGTGATTACCGCACTGCCCTTATTCTTCTTCCGCTTGCTCTAGTTGCAGGTACTATTCTCTGCAGATGGCTCAAGGAGGTTGAAAGTCAGTGAATATTGCACTTGTTAGTTGCGAAAAACTACCAGGATGGGAAATCGATGACCAACCACTCATAGACGCTTTGCAAGCGAAAGGTGCTACTGTGCATCGCCCTGCTTGGACATCTAGCGTCGATTGGAATCAATTTAACCTTTCGATTATTCGTACAACGTGGGATTACCACGCAAGAATTAATGCGTTTATTTCGTGGAGCAAAACCGTCCCTCGACTGTACAACAACGCAACTACTGTTGCATGGAACACGCACAAATCGTATCTACGAGAACTAGAACAACATGGCGTTGCGATCGCACCAACGACTTGGATCGGCACGAATAAAACAATCGATGTCCAACAAGAACTCAACCATTTTGGTTCGACTAGTGGTTTCATTAAACCACAAGTCGGTGCATGTGCTTCAGATACGCTACGTTTCTCACGCGATGAAATAGGAGAAGCCCAGCAGTTCCTTCTTGACAATGCACACCAAGACATGATGTTGCAACCGTACTTAAAAAGCGTAGAAACCGAAGGTGAACTCACCGCTATCTATATTGATGGAAAGTTTACGCACGGTGTTCAGAAAATTCCAGTTAGAGGGGACTACCGCGTACAAGATGATTTTGGTGCTACGGATATACCCTACGAATTCACCGCCAATGAGTTACAGACCATGGAAGAGACACTCCTATCTGTTCCAAAGCATGAGCAACTGCTGTACGCCCGATTCGATTATCTTCGGAACGACGAAGGTACGCTCCTGCTCAACGAACTAGAACTAGTTGAACCATCTCTCTTCTTTAGACACTGCGAAAAATCTGCTGTTTGCCTAGCAGATGCCATTCTCAAACGAGTATGATGGTTTCCATGAAAAGAATAGTAGGAGCGATGGCTTGCATGGTCTTTGTTGGTTGTTCAAACGAAACAGAACCGCAATCATTCGTCCAAAATGTCGAAGGTACTGATTTTTCCTTTCAAATGATGCCCGTGCCATCACAGAATGGGGTTTTCTGGATTTCACGAACTGAAGTGCCGTGGGACCTGTATGACATATTCTTGCAATTCATTAATAGTCCAGACAATTTATACGCTGGGGTAGACGCCATCACGGGTCCAACTCCTGCTTATGCCTCAGTTGACCGTGGTTTCGGACGCTCAGGCTACCCCGCCATTTCGATGTCTGCACAAGCTGCTGAATCCTTTTGCATTTGGCTCTCTTCAAGAACCGGAAAAACATATGCACTACCAACTATGGCGCAATGGAATGAAGCCAATACACTCGGTGGTGGTGCTTGGCACAAATGGAATGCAAACAAAACAACACACCCCATTGCAACGACGGATCCAAACACAATCGGCTTATACGATATGAGAGGTAATGTCGGCGAATGGGTATCAACGGCTGACGGGCCACGCGTAATCGGTGGAAGTTTCCGAACACCCCCCGAAAAACTTGGTGCAAATTCTTTGCTTGAGGCTGCCCGTGAATGGAATGTAACTGACCCACAACTACCACGAAGCCCGTGGTGGTTCGCAGATGCCGACTATGTTGGGCTTAGACTTGTAACATCAACTGGAGATTTAGATGAATAATGTATCGCGAAGGGAATTTGTAAAAGCTGCCAGCGCTGTTACAGCAGTAACCGCGACCACACTTCCAACTTGGGCTGTTCAGGAAAAACGTGACCCCATCAAAATTGGTTTTATTGGTTGCGGTGGACGTGGTACTGGAGCGGCAAACCAAGCACTAACTGCGAATGAATCTGCTGTCATTTGGTCAATGGGCGACGCATTTGAAGACCGACTAGTAGGAAGCATGAATTCTCTCATTGGTGAACAAGGGGAACGCGCGAAAGTTCCACGGGAACGACAATTTGTTGGGTT
>JACNLR010000186.1 GCA_014381385.1 Planctomycetota bacterium
ACTACGTTTTACAAATTACTGGTCAAATTCGTTTGAGTATGCAGATGGTTCAGCAGTACTATCTTTGTGATTGGCAAGTGATCGAAGTGGGTCAGACCCGTCGATACTGGCCTGCCCCCGTAAAAAGCGCACGGTAACAAACTGAAACAACCTACATCAAAATCAGAAGAGCAATTATAAAGTTAGTTGAGGCTTTCTACCAAACAGCAATTATCGCGAGCAAATCTCCCACGTTTACAAAACCGTCACCATTGACATCTTCAGGGCACCCATCACAGACTCCCCACGCACTGATCACGGCAAGAAGATCGGAAACATCGATCACACCATCTCCGTTGACATCTTCTGGAAGTGTCGCAGATCCGTTAGTACTTTCAGGCGAAGGTACTGTGAGGAGTTCCCAATTGTCTGATCCATCAGGAACGCGACCATAAGAAATATCTTCAGTTTGTTCGCCAAAGACTATCGAATCAATTATAGTTACGCCGTCACTTGAAAACAAACCGATCTCTTCACCTGAAGCGCCGAGTTTAAAGTCCGCATGAAGCGGGCCTTGTTCTGCATCTTTATCCGCCCAAATCAGTAAATACCCAAACGCATCGATTGTTGTACCAGAAGGCAAATCCCAAATGGTTGGGTCTGCAAGATCGTCAGACATATACATACCAGACAAATCAATTTCTGCGTCGGTACTGTTGTAAAGTTCGATCCAATCTTCAAACTCCCCAGCTTCATCGGCAAGGGTAGTGCCATTGTCTGCCATAAATTCATTGATAAATAAAAGTCCTGCGTAATCGGGCAAGGAAATTTCATTTGGTGCGTATGGAGTTGCAACTTGTACTGCCCATTCTTCTGAATCTTCGCCCTGGCGTCCCCACGATTCATCAGCTGCCAATGCGGGGTATGCAATAGAATCGATGATTGTATAACTGCCACCACTGTAAGTTGAGATATACACAGTCCCGCCAGTTTCGCTGAGTGCGAACGAGGCGTGGGTTTGTCCCTGCTTATCTTGACCATCAAGCCAAATGACATCGTACTCTCCATCTTGCAGAGCATACGAAGGCGCCTGCCATTTTCCTAAGTCATTCGCATCGTCACTCAAGTAAAAATTACTGAACTGCAATTCGCCCGGACCAAGGTTATGAATTTCAATCCACGGATCGTACTAACTGAAAGCGTCAAACATCACAGTTTCGTTGACACTCATCAATTCACTGAATTGCACATCAGTTACTTCTGCATACCCATCGAGTTGCGCTCGCACATTAGTGTATCGATTAGAAAAGAAACTCTTGATGCCATACGCAAAATCTGGTCCATTGCCATAATCATTAAAGAGATTAGTCTCAAATGCAGTGTTTGAGTATTGTTTTCGAGTATCAGCATAGACATCGTCGCGAATCAAATCAGCAAGTTGGTTAATCCGAGGGTCCATGGAGTTTCCATGAAAATCGGCGCGGAGCATTTTAGCCATGATGCGCAAGTATTGTTTTTGATATACATCGACATTCCACAACCGTTCCATAAGAGGACGATACTCCTGCGGTGGCGGTAACCACATTACGGGAAGATTTTGCAAATTGTAATTTTGCGGTAACCCGAACCTAAAACGACCAAATGTCTCATTAAGATCCCAGTGAATATGCGTAAACTTTCCTGTGTCGTTTCTTTGATAGATGTAATAGTTGTGCGCAGATCCCGAATAAGAATCAAGATGTGCAAACAACAAATTCAACGCCATGCTGTGGAGACCGCTCTCAACATTAAACAATGGCTCAAGCGCAGCTGGCATATCAGCGAGCGACGGATTGTTGAGCGCATCTATAAAAGCAATCAGCCCCGAATAATCATTTGCAGCTTCATTTGTTTTTAATTGATACCGTTCGTAATATGGCTCGGGTTCAGTTCCAAGCCACTCTAAACTTGAACCAAAGTCGCCTTGTGGTCCATCGGCATCATCACTTGCTTGCGCTTTGAACAAGTTTCCATCTTCACCTTCACCAAATCGCGATTGTACAAATGTTTTGTCAACTTGTTCAACAGCGATGTACAACCCCCAATATTCATCGTTGACATACACGCGCGTGTGGACAGCGCGAATTTGAGAAAGCCACTGCGAAGCATAATCTAAAAACATTTTTTCACGAAGAAACGATGGATCTTTGAAACCGTTATTGAGTGCAAGGGCACTCAACCCTAAAAATTGCGCATCTGGGTTATCTTCATCGTATTCATCAAAATCAATCTTGAACGATTTTTTATCTGTTGGAATTCCGAAAGAAGAATTGCCTTTGAATCGAATACCAATTTGTGCAAGCGTGACATCACCCCAAGTAAACGAGGCGGGAAAATACGGATCGGTTGGATCATTTGCGTGTGCGTTGTAGAGTGTGTTGTACCAATTCGGATCGTCAATTGTGACTCGTACTTCTTGTACGACTGTGTCATCAAAAAACGGGTCGGAGTCATCAGCAAAAACAGATGAGCCAATATCTAACGCCAGTACGCATACAAGTAATGATTTCATAACTGTTTCTTTCTCCTTTACCACACTCTATTTTTCGCAAGAAAACATCTTACAGTTCCAACTATGTTGGACGCGAGGTTAATCTTCATTATTGCACTCATTTGAGCCAAAGGCAAGAAAAACTCACAGTAGGTCTTAAAACCACATAATGAAATGCAATTACAGTGGCTGGAACATTCATGGATTTTGCAGATAGGCTTTTCTATGTCAATAAGAATTGGTGAGATAAGTGCGTGAAACGCGGGTATTCACTTCAAACAGTCAATTAATTTCAGATAGAAACGCCTGCAGAGGGATAGCAATCGGTGTGTAATAGAGTACCTTCGTTTTTCCTAAACTGATTTTTATTAAATTAAACACACTGGCGGTTCTTGACGCGGTGGATTCTGAGTGAAAGACACCAACGAGTTCAAGTTGTTTAGTTTTTTCATTCCAGATATAGACGCCTCCCCCAGAGTGACCGCGCGGTGTTGGCCAATCGTTGTCATATTGCAAAACAGGAAAATCACCAGCGTTCATAGCTTTGGCTGCAATTGTGTATGGTCCACCTTGAATAAAAGAAGTTTGTTTTTCTTCATTTCTAAAAATGCTTGAGAATCCTAAGACGTAAAGATCTGTGCCATCTGGTGCGCGCCAGTCGGGATCGATAGCGGGGGGATAAATTGGTGCTCCAAGCAAACTATCCCAGAATGGTTTCTTTGTTTCGATTAATACCCAGTCAGATAATAATCGGTCAGTTTGAAATTCTGGGCTATCGAGTTCACTTTTAACTTCACCTATCGCAACGAGTTCAAAAATTTCAGAATGCTCATGCAATTTGTCACACTTCGTACACGTGAAGAAAAAGCCGATTTGTTGTTCTTCTAATGGTTCACTATTCCACCACTCGTCTTCGCGCACCCATACATGCCTGTTTGTAAGAAGTTGTGTGTCACTTAGAATTATTGCGCTACTTCCAAACCGAATGGAAGAGTCTAGTCCCATGGTGAGCATGAGAGTGGAGTGTGTTTGTTCTTTTGGGATAAAGTCGGGTAGTTGGTCAATAATGACCGCATTATTGCTTTGGCAACCGTAACTGCTAGCAATGAGTAGCAGCACAGCCGTATGAAGGGTTCTTTTCATTTTTGCAGTGTATCAGGATGAGGTGGGGCGCGAATTTGATATGCACCGTTGTTAGATGGTGTACCATGTATCGCGTAACGAATATCAAAACCAGTACAAACAAGGAGTACATCATGAAACAATTACTTATTGCAACAACTACAACGGCGATGCTTGTTGGATTCGCGGGATGTAAGTCAACACCAAAAACCGAATCGAGCGAATCTACAAATTCTAGAGCAAACGAATCTGTGCTTGAACACATGGGGAACGATGCTGGCACAGTTCTCAAAAGTACAGGGGATGCAATTGGAGGAACAGTCGATGCTATCGGCAGGGGCGGTGCTGCTGTTATTGATTCCTTTAAAAGTGACAAAGACAAAGGAAAGACTGATCATCCAGATAAAGACAAGGGCAATTCGGATCACCCTGACCATCCCGGATCATAAACTAGAATTACGAATTCAACTTCTATAGAATGCAAAGGGCCCCTTGAAACATGCTTCAAGGGGTCTTTGAAATGAATAGTATTTTTACTGTAAATACCTGTATTATTCTTGCTTTGAGTGTCGTTAAAGGTATACTGAAGTGTTCAATGTATAAACGATATGGCATCTTAACGAACATGATTGCCATAGTGCTTATTTTCACTATGTCGATTTGTTGTTGTATTGTCAATACCGCAACCGGTTCAATGGCTTCATCATATTGTACTGTTGAAGTTACTGAAACGAAGCCATGTAATGAGCAGGCATCATCTTGTTGCCAAAAGCAACCAGTCTCTGAAGAGGATTCAGAAAACGAACCATGTTGCGAAGAATGTAGTTGTGTAATTGTTGGCGCAATCTTTACGCAAAATTGGGTGCCACCAGTTGATTTGATTGGTGTTGATACTCCAACACCATTCTTCAAAATTAATATTGCTGTTCGAGCAGACCAGCATGTTGCCGATGCGATACACGGCCCTCCTAAATATGACCAACATACCCTTGGGTACAGCAGTACGCCTTCCATGCGCGGTGTAGTCATTCTGCAAGTCTAAAAAACCACATAACGTCACTTTCGCTCACGCCTCTTTGGGTGTGATCGCTGATATTTATGTGTTAAGGACTTTTTAAATGGTAATATTTTCCAGCAGAACTGTACTGCAAAGAACAATTCAATTCATTATTGCGACACTTTTAACTGGCTGTGCGTCTTCTATTGACGCCACGAGAGACCTCAAATCCGCCACTATGCTTGCCAATACACGTTTGCCAGTGGTGATTGATGAGTCGCTTACTTGGAATCCAAGCGAACCACTATCTATCGATGCCGCTATTTCGTATGCAATCATGCACGATGCA
>JACNLR010000107.1 GCA_014381385.1 Planctomycetota bacterium
AATAAATTCGTTCTTTAGGCGGCTTGAATCACAAAGCCCCACATTACCTTCTGAGAGTTACTCAACCTTTAAATCTAGCGATTGATTCTTTTTTTGCAAAAGGTGCTGCCCTTGCTCCATCCTATTAAGCATCTCGTTAAAGGCGATTGAGAGTTCTTCAAATTCATCACAGGTCTGCAAAGAAGATCTTGCCGTAAGGTCTCCTTTTTGCACACGCTCCGTAACGCGTCGAAGTTTTCGAACGGGAGAAAATATGAGTCTTTTAAAAATAAAATAATAGACGAGGATTGAGATCGATCCACCAACAATGCCTGCAAGAATAATAAGCGTCCTACTTCCAACGAGTTGGGTTCTTGCGAAATCCGTCTTTCTGCGAATTACGAGTACCGCAACTATCGGATCCGATAAACTCAAATCCGAAACACCTGAAGCAAAATCGGTGACGCCTTCAATGCGAACAGACATCAATTGTGATTTTGTAATCGGCTTGGCATATTGAAAAAAGTTGTGATGATCTCGGTCATACGCATCGTAGAATTCATCTTTGCTGTCACTTTGTTTTTGAAATGAAGCATACGCCCTATCGACAAACCCTTCTGGGCTCTGGCCAATATCACTTATTTTCACGAGGTGAATATTGACATCTTCGTCTTCAAAGTCTTCAAAGAAATCTGTTTCAAGATTGGAATGAATCCAAAGTTCAGCAAGTTGTCGAGCAACCTCAAGTTGATAATCTTGCACAACCGACGCTGAATTCATCCACGGTACGGCAAGCAAACAAGAGATAATAATGACATTTGCTGTTCCAAAAATAGCAAGGCACTTATTCGCTAGGCTTACTCGGGATCCCATGCCACCCATGATAACAAAGGGGGGTGCCCCTATTCAAAGCGCGACTGTTTAGACTGGCTTTGTCCAATCCCATTGCTTCGATTTCTGTAGAACCGCGGAAGATTGCTTCACGCATCGAAGGCAAATTGCTGCGATTGGCTCAATTCCACCCTCCCAAACTGGATCATCTCTATGCTCAAGGCACATTCTACATTGCTCTTTCGTAGGCTCGCCGCCGCTTGCTAGAATCAATTCGCTGTAGGCGACATGTAAACAGTTGCCACACACAACACTCCCCTGATGACCTTCCACGCAAGGGACGTCTTGTGCCCAAGCCGCTTTTCCACAAAAGTCACATAAGATGTCTTCTGGCTGAACGTTGTTGTCGTCAATACCTTCGCGATGCATTAATCCATCCTTACCAATGTTGTTGCGTGAAACGGTCGGCCTTCTCGTTTGTATTTTCGTTCAAAATTAGTTCCAACTAACTCACCCGCACCAGCCGATGGTGCTGCGCCAAACTCTAGTCTTCTAAACAGCGCTGTATGTTGCGCAAAATGCTCCTCGCACCACTCCCACAAATCATCGTGATCCGTCACAACGTGCACAAGGCCACTTTTCTTCAAAACGCGGTGGAACATCCGTAGCGTTCTGTCTTGAATAACACGCCTTTTATGATGCCGAGTTTTTGGCCACGGATCACTGAAGTAAAGATGAATAACATCTGCAATTGCTTCTTCACACCAGAACTGTAAAAATTCCGTCGCATCTCCGTACACCATCTTCACATTAGAAATGTGATTTCTACGAAGGCGATCTGCAGCATATCTATAAAACTCCGCTGTCCATTCAAAACCAAGGTAGTTAGGTTCGGTACGTTTTTGTGCTTCCTGTAAAAGGAAAGTACCCTTTCCAGAACCAATTTCAAGTTCAAAAGAATTTGATGGTTCAGCAAACCAGTTTCGAGGATCAATTCGTCCCTCTGTACTTGGTGGTAGCGTTCGCATATCAATACCAATATCGCCAACGTCCATTTCCTTCCCTCTGGAAAGACCAAAACTCATGTTGTGCTTGCCACGCTCGCACTTGCAGCCGCTGCTGCTTCTTGCACGCTTATCTGCGCAACCGCTCCAGATGCATTGCCGCGTATGGAGGCTAAACAGGTAATGCCTGTACCGTGCCCCTTCAATTCATTTTCCCAAACAAGTGCTCCCGTCGTCGGTTCCAAGCAATAGGTGTACCCTTGCACGGATACGATTACCCTATCTCCATCAACCAAGATTGTTGGGTACCCAGAACCTTTGGAAGAAGTCCATTCCCATTTTTTTTCGCCGGTGTATCTATCAAGTGCAATCACCTGCTTGTTGAAGCCAACAAATACCACATCAGCGAGTTTAGTAGCCATTATCCGATACCTCCACAATCCAGTCTGTCATTATAGAGAGAGCTTCGGGTTCAAACGTCGTTTCGATTTGACCATATTCGCTCACAGCACCCGTTGTTGCTGCTTGAAATAGGTGGTTTAGTCCTTCAAGCCTCACTATCGTAATATCACTTTCATAATCCGTTATGAGTGTTTCGATTGCAGTTAAATTTTGGTTAGCGTCTACCTGTAAATCTTTCGTTCCGTTCATTGCCAAAACAGGGCACGACACTTGCTCGAGCGTTGGAAGTGGATCATAGAAGAGAAAAAACCGCGTCCAAGGTAAAGTCATTGACTCAAGCCCGTCTGCAACAAATTTGGCTAACTCATCTTCAGTACATTGAATCTCTTGAGCTTCTAGTTGCAACAAAACAAGTTCTTCCACTTGTGAGAGTAGTTCTTTGTCGTTTGCGCCACCTTGTAACATCTCATATACAGACAAAGAGGCGTTGACTATTTCATCAACGAGTTCTTTTTTTACACCAGCGGTTTCAAAAAGCAATCCCTGTTGGAGACCAAGAAGTTCATACCCGACTACGCCGGGTCCAGCGAGCATAACTACGAATGCAAGTTTGTCGTCATGCAACGCAACCATCGGACCTATAAGACCTCCCTCGCTGTGCCCTATCACGCCAACGCGCTTACTATCTATCTCGGTATGCATTCTCGCTGCTTGTACCATCAAATGCGCATCGGTAGCAAAATCTTCTGAGGTGTCCTCTTTCAAGTCATTAATGTCTTCCATTACCGAGCCACCAATACCGCGGTCGTCGTATCGCAACACCGCAATACCTCGCCTTGTGAGATAGTCCGCGATAACTAGGAATGGCTTATGCCCCATCAACGATTCATCTCTGTCTTGTTGCCCAGAGCCACTAACAAGCACAGCGCAGGGGAACGGACCGCGTCCCGATGGGATAGTTAACGTTCCCTGCAGTAGATGCCCTTCGGGGTGCTGTGCCGTTACTTCTCGCTCGCTATATGGATAAGGTACTATTGGATTCTGAGGCCGGACTAACTTGGCAATTTCGTTTACACGCGAAAAGTCAATTTCAAAAACAAGACCTTGGTGCATTTCGCCAGTCAACTTTGTGCGTTCATCGTTTTCGAATACAACAAACGCTAAACTCGCCTGTGGTAGTTCAGCCGAGATCGCACCTTCTTTTGTATAACTGGTTGAGAGTGGTATATTTTCAGCATTTTGCGCGGGTACTGTTAAAAGCAGTACGGTTCCCTCGTCAGTTTCAGAAATTCCAAGAGTCATCTTGAGTGGTCCAAGGGTCGGAACCTGAATCTCACCTGAATACAGACGAGGTTCTTCTGCAAAAACTGAGAACGAAACAAAACAAAGCCAAAAGATACAGTGGCTAAAAGTATATTTTCCCATGCATGACCTCCTCAAGATTGGGATGACGCAGAACCAGCAGGTACTTCAACACGTTTAGCGTCAGACCACAAATCTTCAAGATCATAGTACGCGCGTCGCTGGGGTTCAAACAAGTGAAGTACAACGGTAACAAAGTCTACAACTATCCACGTTGCATTTGTATCGACGCTCTTTCGAAAAGCGTGCATCGAACACGCATCGCCATAATCAGCGACTTCGTCTGCAACAGATTTCATTTGTCTATCGCTTGTGCCTGTTGCAATCAAGACGTAATCACAAACTTGGCTAAGGCCAGTAACGTCGAGCAGAACTACGTCTTCGCAATGCCTATCCCGAAGCAAACGCCCCGCTTCCACAGCAAATACTGCAGAGTCGGGGCGATTTGATGTTTCAGAATTATGTACTACCATTTAGAGTCCAAGTGCACCAGCCACCGTTGGTCCGAAGTTCACAACAAGGCCAGCAAACACAACTGAGACGATCGCGATGAGCTTAATGAGACTATTCAGCGCGGGTCCAGAAGTATCTTTGAATGGATCACCAACGGTATCGCCAACAACACTCGCTTTATGTGCGTCAGAACCCTTGCCACCGTGCTTACCAGATTCAATATACTTTTTCGCGTTGTCCCATGCACCACCAGCGTTTGCCATGTAAATCGCAACAGCAAAACCGGAAGTAAGTCCACCAACGAGCAATCCCATTACACCGCCAACTCCAAGGATGAGGCCAACGAGAATTGGTACTGAGATTGCCAGAAGAGCAGGAAGCACCATTTCTTTTTGCGCACTTGCTGTTGAAATATTTACACATTCGCCATAGTCAGGGAATTGATGCCCATCAACTTCAACCTTTTTAGGCCAGTTCATTGGGTCTTTAATTTCTTCATCACTCATGCCATTTTTCTTAAACGCAGCCTTCATAATGCCAAACTGCCTACGGCATTCGTGCATCATTTCGTAAGCAGCACGTCCAACGGCGTTCATAGTAAGCGCACAGAATACAAACGCAAGCATGACTCCAAGGAAAATGCCACCAAGAACTCTGGGGTTCATAATTGTGACATCGTAGAAATTCAACGTTTGTTTAATTTTGGCTTTGTGCGATGGAACCATTGCAAAATCAGTATCGCCGATTGATACCTTGTGCGCGTTTTCAGATTCGCCCCAAGCAAAATCAGCTGCGAGTGTGCCTTGTGCCCAGTCCAAATCTTCAACGGCTCGTTTTGTTGCATCGGATGCAAGAATCAAACCGCCGAAGGTTTCACCACCGTTGTTTGCGACAAACTCACCATTACCGAGATAGGCGATAGTGTTTTGAGTTTCTTCCACCATAGCGATGTCGCTGGTGATTTTCTTATCCAAGCTTGTTTGTACAACTGAAACGTAGGCTGCAAGCAATGCAAGCGCTGTTAGCGCTGCTGATCCGATTGCAAACCCTTTACCTGTTGCCGCTGTTGTGTTGCCAAGCGAATCGAGCATATCAGTTCGTTCACGAACGATTGGTGGCTGACCAGTCATTTCGGCGTTGCCGCCAGCGTTGTCAGCAATTGGACCATACGCATCCGTTGCTAGCGTAATACCAAGTGTGCTCAACATACCAACTGCAGCAATGCCAACACCGTACAGACCAAGAAGGAAGTTTTCGTTACCGCCTGCGAAACTAAAAGATGCGATAATCGCAACAACGATGACGACCAATGGCGCCCATGTCGAAATCATGCCTTCCGCAATACCAGCAATAATAACTGTTGCAGCACCGGTTTCAGTCTGCTCAGCAATACGTTTGGTTGGTGCATGTTCGTAAGAAGTGTAATACTCCGTTGCGTATGCAATGATAAGACCAGCTGACAGGCCTGTGATAATGGAAGCCCAAGGTCCCCACCATACAAATCCTGCTACACCTTCAACATCTTTAAAGAGCATATAGAACAATCCACCGCAAAGAATCGCAATGAGGAGCGAAGCAACGTACACGCCTTTGTGAAGACCCTTTAATAGTTCACTGAAAGAAGCGTTTTCTTTTGCACGGACTACGAAAACTCCAACGAGTGAACAGAAAATACCAAGTCCTGCAAGAGCCATCGGCGCAACAGCCAGTTTAATTCCAAAACCAGTTGTACCGACTGCCATTGCTGCAGCAGCGCCAAGTGCCATTGTTGCGAGTATTGAGCCGTAGTAACTTTCGTAAAGGTCAGCACCCATACCTGCAACGTCACCAACGTTGTCGCCAACGTTGTCTGCTATTGTTGCTGGGTTTCGCGGATCATCTTCTGGGATACCCGCTTCAACTTTACCAACAAGGTCTGCGCCAACATCGGCTGCTTTTGTATATACACCACCGCCAACTCGAGCAAAAAGAGCTTGCGTAGAAGCTCCCATGCCAAACGTCAACATAATCGAAGTTATTTCAACCAAGCCGCCTTGCCGTGCAGGTAGTACTTCGTTCCAAAGGTAGAACCAAACTGAAACATCAAGTAGTGCAAATCCAACAACGATTAGACCCATCACTGCGCCTGAGCGGAATGCAACTTTAAGACCTTCGTTAAGGGATTGCTTGACTGCCCATGTTGTACGAGCAGATGCGTTGGTCGCCATCTTCATGCCAAACCAACCACAAAGACCCGAGAACAAACCTGCGATTGGAACACCCACTGCTGACCAAATTGGTTGAATTTCTGCAAAACCAAGTAGAGCAAGTATGCCAACAAGAACAACAAATACTACGAATACCACTTTGTATTGGCGTTTGAGATATGCCATTGCGCCAGCACGAACGTGCTCTGCAATTTCAATCATTTCAGGTTCGCCTTCGCTTTGGGACATAACATTTCTGCTAAAAGCAAATGCCATAACAAGCGCGATAACTGCACCGATCGGTGCAAGGTAAAACAGTTCAGGAAGTCCTGCTGCTGCTGTTTGTTGAGCTAACATAAGAAGGTTCATCGTTGTGTATCTCCAGTGATAGAACGGGTCATTGCCATTCGTAAATTCTGTCTATTGCGATGACCTTGCATCGCTTCGTAAGTAATGAATCGGAAGCTTCGACGGTATGTCGAATCAAATCTCCGATGTGTTTAATTAGTGGGGAATCAAGAGCGTGATCGCTGTTGTGGGAAATGCAGTTCACGGTATCGTCGCGATTCTGCTTTCCTGCGCGCGCGGCGCTTTCGTTCAGATGGTTTTTCGAAGTACTGCCGCTTCTTTACATCCTTAATCAGGTTTTCTTTTTCACAAAGTTTTTTGAAACGGCGGAGCATCTGCCCTGCTGATTCATTTTGTCTTGCTTTAATGCGAATTGCCATGTGTTTGGTCACCTTTTTTTCTGTTAAAAACAGTAATGAGCCACGTATTAGAACGCATTCTTGGCCGCATTGCAAGGGGCATTCGCATTATACGTAAGCCTTTGTTTTGCAACGGGTTGCACGTGGTTTCAAAGGTGATATCCTAGCCATTATTATGGAATTGCTCATCGACACGTGGAATGTGCTTCACCAGAGTGGCGTGCTGCCACCCGAATCTGCTGGGATTGGACATACTGGACTCTGCAGAATGATTGAAAATAGTCGCTGGAAAGGTCACAAAGTAGCCCTTATTTGCGATGGAACGCCTTCCCACGAGCTAAGCGGAGGTGTTCGATACCAAACAATTTTCACTGGGCCCTTCAAAAGTGCGGACGAAGAAATCATGGAAAGAGTTGCCCGTTCATCTGCCCCTCGTTCCATTCTTGTCGTAACGAGCGATCGAGAAATTATTGCTGCAATAAGCAAACGCGGTGCGAAGCACATGGGTTCGTCTTCTTTTTTGCAGGCACTGGTAGAGGACAGTTACAAACCCAAAAGAAAGAACGTGCATCGTCCTACTGGACTTTCTCCCGAACTTGCCCAAGAGTGGCGAGAACAATTTGGCATCGATGAGCGTGTTATGGAAGAATTACAAAACACACCTATGCCAATAGTGCAAAAAACAGAACCAACGAAAAAAGAGTCTATGAAAAAAGAAATACAACCGAAAACAAAACCTAAAGAAGAACGCAACGTACAACGCAACGAGCCTGCCCTTCCTGCTGACATTCTTGAAGAAGCGCGGCGATTGATGCGCGACTGATGCACATTACGGCTGTAAGCGTTGCCAAGACCATTCGCCGTTGTTGCACGTATATACAATACGATCGTGTAAACGACCGTCGTGCCCTTGCCATAGTTCAACCCTGTCAAGTGAAGCACGGTATCCACCCCAATATTCGGGACGTGGAATTTTTCTCCCTACCCATTTCGCGCTCAGCGCAGCTACCTTTGCAATTAAAGCTGCTCGGCTTTTTAGCGGTTGCGATTGTTTGCTCGCGCATGCACCAACTTGGCTCAATCGATTTCTCGTTGCAAAATATGCGTCTGATTCTTCATCGCTTATTTTTTTTGCAGTTCCCTGAATTCGAATCTGCCGCTGCATGTCATCCCAATGAAACAACAGTGCAACATGTGGATTCACTTCTATATCATTGGCTTTATCGCTCGAAAGATTTGTGAAAAAAACAGCGCCATGTTCATCAAAACCCTTTAACAAAACCATGCGAGATGACGGCACCCCATTTGCATTTACAGTCGAAAGCGCGACAGCAAGTGGGTTTGGCCGTGCATTTGCTGCTTGAGCTTCATTAAACCACCCCTTTAATGGGGCGACAGGCGATGGTGGTGGAGAATTAAAATTCATTTTGTAATAATCTACTTGACGATAGGTAGGGTACCCCACGTAGAATACATGCGTGGGAAAAGTTCGCCGCTGAGTGAACTAACTATGCGGCGTGGGTTCGATTATAGGAGCCATGGTATGCATGAGAAACGTAATTTCATATTAATTCTAGCTCTAACTGGAAGTATTTTTTGGTGTGGATGGTCGTGGTTTTACTCTGCGGGTGATGGGTTAACATTTGTAAGGGTGACCTCAACCCTGTGCTTACTCTCCATTGCAGCATGGCTCACGTACGGCATGACGTTTGAAGATCGGCTCAATGACACGCTGTTAGACATCGTCGGCGCCCATTATTTTGAGGCAGATGGTGTTTGTTTATTTCCAGTCATTCGAAACGCAGAGGCTGGTCCAGAACTTTCAATTTATTATCAAAATAGATTTGAAAATCCTGCATCGGTAATTGTACATTTGCAGCCAACGGGCGAATCCTTTGAGGTTGTTAGCGGTGCTTCTGATGTACACATTGCGTTTAGAGTCAGTGGTGGTGATGTTGGTGTGATTCACCAACCGATAAGCGTTCCCCAAAAACTACAAGGAGAAATAGTTGAGCTGAAGATGGTTGCAGTAAGTCACTACCCACGGAGTCACGGGATGAGGTGGCGTAGGCATGAAGGTCAACCTTGCGGTTCCATGCAAGTTGATTGGGCAGGCAACGCAATGAGAACTGGCGCACACGAAGTTGATGGAACAGTAGAACTCAAGAATCCAGTGACACTACATCTCGCAATGCCAAAGGTGTGCAACGCAAGTGACGGAGCACAACGAATTTGGCGGCAAGAAATGATAAGCGAGAGCTAGATACTTACATTGTGTAGACTGCATCAAGTGCTTTTTGAAGTCGTTCCTGCATGTCATCGAGATGCGCTTGCGAATAGGGATCTAGATTATTGCGGTTTACCTGTTGTAAACGATCATGCAATCCACGCACTTTATCCAAAGCGAGAGTTCGTACTGTCCTGAATATTCGAACTCGACCCGTCGCTAAATCAATAAGTCGATCTGTCATTTCTGCTTGTAGGTTTCTATCAAGGGATGAAATCATTGGGTTACGAGATGTCCATTCAGAATCGTTTTCTGCGTTCAAATCCTTATAAATAGCATCCATCAAGGTGTCAAATATTTCCACGAGGGTGAAGGCATCCTCATCTGCGGGCACTAAGAACTCGTTGTCGTAGACCATGCGAAGCCGGCTTGGCGCAAGAATCCCAGACAAAAGTGATGCCTGCGTTCCAAGAATGCGCTCGTGAATTTGCCATGTCGGCTCACCTCTGTCGCCACCACCTTCGTACCACTTATCTACGTTGAAGTGTGTCAAGAGTTCTGGAGACAAGCCATACCCATCGTCGTCAAAAATCGTATCAACAATAAATGTTAATGCTGCTCGTTGTTGCGCTGCTGGTATCACTTGTATGGGCGCAATATCTTCTTCACCAAAGTCACCTTTTTTATTCCGATTCACATGCGCTCCGCCAATCCAGTCTGCCATCATGCTTGCTGCGCCGGTTTGCATTCGCAGAGTCGTTTCATATCCACGACGGGCTTTTGACCAACTATCACCATCTTCAACGAATTGTTCTAAAAGGTCTTCGCGCAATTTTGCGACAATTCGCATTTGATTTTGCGCATAATCAAGAGGGTTCTTACTAAAGTCATAGCGCTTAGCAAGTGGGTCGGGGCCACCGGTATCTTCGTCTGTTAAATACGCGTGTTCTGGAAGATTCGAATTCGCTAATACCTCATGTACATCACCAAAGGTATAGCCGTATTCAATCGCCCATGTGTCGTAGGGTCCAACACCAATCATTGCAAAATCGCCTTGCACATCGCCGGAATCCATATTGAAGTTGACAGGGTTGTAATCCATAACCGATGCCGTAAATGGTTTTTTGCCACGTACATCTTCTGAGTTGATCTCTGCCATCGTATACAGGCTTGAAGCCTTAAAATTATGGCGTAATCCCAGTGTGTGCCCAACTTCGTGACAAACAAGACTCGACATGAGTGGTCCAATAAACCACTCAGGAATGCCATCGAGTTTGTCACCCGTTACACGCTCATTTTCTACTGGTGCTTCAAGGCCAAGGAGATCAAGTGTTTCAAGTCCAAGTCGGGCAAAGGCCATTTGGCTTGCCAACTGATACGCAGCAAGGCAGTGGCGATCTTCGTCACCAAGCCACCCTGCAATCGCCGCAAGATCTGCATCGTTAGCGAGCACTTGGTCTATAGTTGCGTCTGCTGTTTCGCCATTTTTTCTGGCTTGCAAAAGTTTCCCACGTTCTATTGGATCGGCAAGGCGAACTCGTGGATCCCACTGTGGATACTGCTCAAGCCACTGAATGTCTTCTGGATTCATAGCTGCCATTGCTTCAGCTGATTTTGGTTGTTGGTTATACCAACGCCAGTAAGCGCGAATCCAACCGTCCGTTAGTACGATGTCAGCGTCTAAAATTTCGCCTGTCATCGGGTGTGCCCGCGAAGGGCCAATTGCAGTTGCAATATCATTATTTAGCCATCGGAGGAAATTGTATCGCACGTCTTCTGGATCTTTATCCATGTGCGCACCTGTAGCAGCATCTTGGTAGTACACCTCAATAGCGTTATCAATTCCAATTTCTCTAAATGCATCATTCCAGTACAACACACCATCCCGAACCCATCGTCTATAGCGAACGGGTACCGTGTGCTCTATATAAAATACGATTGGTTTCTTTGGTGGGCTCAACGTCAACTTAGGATCACGTTTTTGTAAATCCCAGCGATTTATGTAGTGAATCCACTTATCTTCATCGTGGTATTGCGCAAGATCTCGAAACGCTGTGCCAAAATAACCGACACGCTCGTCTGCTTTTCGCGGTTTATAACTACCTCCTTCTGGAACTTCACTGATTGAATAGTGAATCGTTTTGAATTTGCCACCTGCTGTTGGCATTTGAAAGGCAACCTCTAGGTTTTTTGGAAATGATTTTGCTTTCGTGATGGAAGCAAGTTTTTTGTTTACGCCTTTTGCAACAGGTCCAGCTATTTTTGATGCATTTCCTACGAGTAATTCGTCAAGGTCAATGACTGGCTGACCGTTTGGGCCAGTTGCAACAATTGGAACGTCCAACAATACTGTGTCGGTAAAAATTGTGTCTACAGACTTTTTAGACGATGCGTTGCCCGTAGACCGTACTGAAATTTCGGGTGAAATAAAGGCAAGCCGATCATCGTATTGTCTGAGATACACATACGCTTCATTGCCTTGTAGCCCTGCGAAAATTACACCTGCTGATGGAGTAACTGCTATAAAAAATTGTTTTCTCTTCCAGCCACGAGGTAGCTCTGCAAGAAGTTGTTCTTCCTTTGCATTTTTCCAAAGTTCAAAAAGTGGTGCTGAACCATCGATTGTTGATACAACTTTTGTATAGCCATCGTTAACTTCATCAAATTTCTTTGGTTTGGCAAGGGCGGTTGTTGCGACAGATGCGATAAGGCCTGTGATAAGTACTCTTCTATTGATTGATGCCATGGTATGCATACTCCTGTGGTCTTGGTCTTCTCTCACCATACGACTACGTATGGGCTTTTTGTTCGAAATAAAGTGTAAGTTCGGTGCAGCATCGGCATCAAAATAGATGCGACTCTAACCAACGAACCTATGAACCCATTATTGTGGTTCTCGGACCTTCCAAAAGCAATAGAAAAGTCGGAATTATTCCAGAGAAGTTACTGTTTCTGATTGGTTTTTGCGAAAAGCAGTAACCCGTGCAGAAAGATCAGGATCGCCGTTTGCAAGCATTTGAGCGGCGAAAATGGCAGCATTTGTCGCGCCTGCGCCTCCAATGGCGAAGGTTGCAACCGGTATGCCTTTTGGCATTTGAACCGTCGAGAGCAGAGAGTCAAGCCCGTCGAGAGACCAAGCTTGCATTGGGCATCCCAAAACTGGTTTTTCCGTGTGCGCCGCCACTACCCCTGCAAGGTGCGCGGCACCTCCAGCGGCGCAAATAAACACCTCAATACCGCGTTTTTCAGCGTCAGCGAGGTATTCTCGAAGCAAATCAGCGTTTCTGTGCGCCGAAAGCGCATTGCACTCGTGCGAAATACCAAAAGAATCGAGCATTTCGCTCGCTCGTTTCATAGTTGGCCAGTCTGATGCGCTTCCCATTAAAACGCCAACTCTTGCATTGTCTATTGTGGTGTATTTTGCCATAAGGTGCATTCTACCAAATTTGGGGTCTGACCCAAAAAATCAATCGTCGCTCCGTAATTTCGCCAGCACCGTAAAGTCCTCGAGTGTCGTCACGTCTTGATTGGAATCAGTTCCCGCAGCCACATCGCGAAGAAGTCGGCGCATTATTTTTCCACTTCGTGTTTTTGGAAGTGCGTCTGTAAATTTCAGAAGATCGGGTTTGGCGATAGCGCCGATTTCTTTCCCCACATGTTCAAGAAGAGATTGTTTCAGTTCCTCAGAAGGATCAAAACCATTGGCGAGAGTGCAAAATGCTGCTATCCCCGTCCCCTTAATTTCATGTGGTACCCCAACCACTGCCGCCTCGACGACTGACTCGTGACTTACTAACGACGACTCCACTTCCATGGTTCCAAGCCTATGCCCTGAAACATTAATTACATCATCGATTCGGCCCATAATCCAAAAGTTTTCGTTGCTATCACGGCGCGCACTGTCGCCTGCAAGGTACATCCCGTTTACGCGGCTAAAATATGTATCGATAAATCGTTCTCGATCGCCATAAATACCACGCAACATGGATGGCCATGGTTTTCGAATGACAAGGAGACCGCCCGAGTTCGTTTTTACTTCAATACCATCATCTGTAACGATTGCAGCATCGATGCCAAAAAACGGCTGCGTGCAAGATCCTGGTGTAGTTGGTGTTGCGCCAGGAAGCGGGGTTAACATGTGTCCGCCAGTTTCGGTTTGCCACCACGTATCGACAATAGGACAATTGTTTCCCCCGATAATTTCCCGGTACCACATCCATGCTTCTGGATTTATTGGTTCCCCGACTGTTCCAAGTACACGTAGCGAGTCTAAATCGTGCTTTCGTGGATACTCATCACCCCATTTCATAAATGCGCGAATTGCAGTTGGCGCAGTATAAAACTGCGTAACTTTGTGCCTTTCTACAATCTCCCAAAAGCGATCGGGTTCTGGAAAATTCGGCGCACCCTCGTACATCACGGTTGGAACTCCGTTTGGAAGAACGCCATAAATAACATAACTGTGCCCAGTAATCCAACCGACATCTGCCGTACACCAATAAACTTGGTTTTTATCAGGTCGTAAATTGAACACCCACTTACTTGTTAAATACGTGTAGACCATATACCCGCCGGTAGTATGAATAATCCCTTTTGGTTTTCCTGTTGAACCACTTGTGTAAAGCAAAAACAGCATATCCTCTGCATCCATAGATTCGCAGGGGCAATCCTCTTCTTGACTTTCACAGATATCGTGCCACCAATGGTCGCGTCCCTTGACCCAAGCAATTTCATTTTCACATCGTTTGAGAACGATTACCGTCTCAATAACATCGGTCAGTTCGGTGGCTGCATCTACGTTGTCCTTAAGTGGCACAACGTTACCACGTCGCCAAGCACCGTCGCACGTAATGACGACGGAACTGTTTGCATCGTTCACACGATCTGCAATTGCCTGTGATGAGTACCCTCCAAATATCACAGAGTGCGGTGCACCAATTCGAGCGCACGCTAATGTTGCGATTGCAAGTTCCGGAACCATGCCCATATAAATTGTAACAATGTCACCTTTGGAAACGCCTTGCTCCTTGAGAGCGTTTGCAAACCTGCAAACTTCAGTGTGTAAATCATGGTACGTAAGTTCGCGCACTTCGCCAGAGCCAGAATTTCCAACGGGTTCGCCTTCCCAAATGATAGCTGTCGCATCACCACGACCCATGTTGATTTGTCTATCGATGCAGTTGTGGCACAAGTTCGTTTTGCCGCCTTCAAACCATTTTACATCTGGGAAGGAACCCGAACTTACTGTATTCCACCGTTCAAACCAATCAAGCTCGTCTGCAACTTCTGCCCAAAAACCATCCGGATCATCGATTGAGCGAGCATACATTTTGGTGTACGTTTCCATTGAATCGATGTACGCCCCGCCAACACGTTCGCTAAAATTTTCGGGTGGCAAGAATACTCGGTCTTCTTGAAGGATTGATTCTATGTTACTCGTTTCAGTCATATTGCGCTCCAATCTTACAGCGCATGATACGACCTACTTGCGCTTCTTACCCTTGCCTTTTCTCTTAGTTTTGTGATTTTTGGCATTCGATTTGTTGCGTCCACCTCGTTTTGATTTGCTGTTTGTCGGTGCAAGTGTGGCGACATCTTCGATATGCCGCTTTGGCATTTTTAAAACAAGCACTTCCATTTGCCTTGCGGCTAAATCGATTGCTGAAATTTGCACAGTAACCCTATCACCTATTGCCAAGACCGCGCCGCTACGTACTGCAACAATTTGACCCGTCCCTTCAAGTTTTTCCCATCTTCCTGCTGCTTTGGACGATTGTTTTAAGGAGTCGAATCTACAAAGCCCTTCAACGAGAAACCGCTCAAGCGAAACGAATAGACCCGCGGAAGTAAAACCAGTAATGATGCCAGTAAACTCGTCGCCAAGGTGGTGCTCGTTTAAAAATTGCAACACGAGAAAAGTCCTAAGCGATCGCTCGGCTTGTTCAGCGTTTCGCTCGGTAGAAGAACAGTGTGCTCCCACTTCAAGAAGCGCACCCTCGTCAAAGACTCGCTGATCGTTGCGAATATTTCCAATAATCGCTCGCTTGGTTTTTCCGCCCTTCATGGTTGTGCCGTTTTGTGTATGGTCAAGGTACGCGGCAATCGCTCGGTGTACCGTTAAGTCGGGGTAACGGCGAATGGGACTTGTAAAATGAGCGTAGTGGTGACTGGCTAGTGTAAAGTGGCCCACTTCGGCTGTGCTGTATATTGCTTGAGAGAGTGTACGAAGTACGGCAAAGTGCACGGCTCTTGAGGATTCGCTATCTTTGGTTGCTTGAAGAAGTCGCTGCAAGTCTTGTCTTGTGGGCTCTTCTGAAATGGGTATGCCTACGCTTCTTGCAAACAATCGCAACTCAATCATGTCACCAAAATTTGGTTCAGGGTGAACTCGCCTCAGTAAGGGGATATCCATACTAGCGAAAGTTCTTGCAACTGCTTCGTTCGCCTCCACCATAAACATTTCAATAACACGGTGCGTAAACGCGTTGTCTTCAGGATGCGCATCCTTCACGTGCCCTTCGTCATCAAACTCTAATACAACTTCAGGAAGTTGCAGTTCAATCATACCATCTCGTCTTCTTCGATTGAGTAGTTTCTTTGCAAGTGTGTCTGCACGTTTGAGCGTATGAATCAATTCTTCAGAATATGCGCCGCCAGTGACGGTATTTTTACGTGCTTCTTTTTCATCACCATCAACAAGAGCTTGCGCCTCAAGATATGTCAACCGTTTCGCAGAACAAATCACTGTGTTTCGTAACTTGTGGCCAAGGACGCGTCCCTTGTTGTCAAAGCGAATGAAAACTGATTTTGCCCACCGACGGACGCCTTCTTGCAACGAGCATACGCCATTTGATAAAACTTCAGGTAACATCGGAATAACTCGCCGAGGCAAATAGACACTGTTGCCTCGCTTTATAGCGCCGCTATCAAGCGCGCTTCCTTGAGAAACAAAACTTGCGACATCCGCAATATGCACTCCAAGTTCCCACTCTTGCGTAACGTCGTCATATGCTATTTGGATTGCATCATCAAAGTCACGAGCGTCGGGCGGGTCGATCGTAAATATAAACGTATCTGTTAAATCTTCTCGTTCTTCGTCACCGGTTTCTTCAAAATGTGCTGCGGCGTCTCGTGCCTCATCCTTTGACTCTGTATCAAACGAATCAATCAAACCGTAAGCTAGCATGACTGCTTGCGTCTCAACATCTGGTTTGCCGGCATCTCCTAAAACTCTCGAGATGACGCCTTCACCAAAATAATCTTTCTCTGGGTAATGCAACATTTCAAAGACAATTTTGTCTCCCTGTTTAGCATCCTTGGCGCCTACGTCTCGAATTATGACGGGGTCGTGCAGTTCTCTGCCATCTGGCTGGGCAAACCATGAATTGCCCTTCTTGTAAAGTGTTCCAACGTATTCACCTCGCCCCCTTTGGAGGACTTCAACTATTTTTCCAGCATCACCTTTACCTTTCCAGCGGCCGCTTCTGGCTATGGCAACCCGAACTTCATCACCAGATACGGCATCCCCTTGTGCGCCAGCGCTAATATATACGTCTCCCTCTCTAAATCGCTGTATTGGTTTTACAAAACCAAAACCGCGTTTATTCGAACGATACACTCCGACAATTTCATCTGGAAGAGACGGCAATCGAACGCAATCATCTCGCCCTAGTTCAATAATTCCATCTTCTTCTGCTTTGAAAACCGCCTTGTCGAAAGCTTGCCTATCTTCGTTGCTTATGCGCAAATCCTTAACAATGTTTCGTATTGTTGTAGGTCGGTATCCCTCGTGTGAAAGGTGATCTAAGAGACGATGTAAGAATCGCAGTGGCATACGCGTAAATGCTAACTCTTCTTGGAAGAAGATGAGTTGTCCTTGCCACTCTTTTTTGTATCAGATGGCTTTTTATCATCTTTCTTTGGTTTTGAAGATTCCTTCGCTTGCTTAGCATCTTTTTTGTAGGAATCGCTTCTGTAGTCTGTTTCATAAAATCCAGACCCCTTAAACATGACAGCAGAACCCGCGCCTATTAGGCGCTTCAACTGTAGCTTTTCGCACTCTGGGCATTTCTTCTTCACGGAATCAGACATTTGTTGGAACAATTCAAACTCGAACCCGCAAGCCTGACATTGGTATTCGTACGTAGGCATTGTTAGTTGCTTACTGCAACCTTAGCTGGGCTGATAACAATATCGCCAAGTCGAAAGCCGTTTTGCATAACCATCACGACTCGGTCAGTCTCTAATTCTTCTGCATCTTGTCGCATCATCGCTTCATGCATTTGAGGATTGAAGGAATCCCCAACGACTGGAATAATCGTTTCGACTCCGCACTCAGCAAGTCCTTGCAGCAGACCTTCAAGAGCCATTTGAAACCCCTGAACGATAGTATCGTCGCCCGCATGTTCAATTGCCATGTGCATTTGCTCAATCGAAGGAAGAATGGAACGTACAACTTTTGCCATCGCACTGCTTGTCGCTCGAATTTCATTTTCGTAACTTCTTTTTTGGAAGTTTTTAAAATCAGCGAGCGCACGGAGTTTTGCGTCATTCGCATCTTGAAGTTCTTTTTTCAGTTGATCAACTTCAGAAAGTTCTTCTTCTTGCATTTCGATAATTTCTTCTGCTGCGAATTCTGGTTGAACTTGTTCTTCGTTTGTATTCGATTCTGTCATCATGTTTTGTCCCTTGCTGTGGTTACCCACCTGTTACTGCCCCTTTTAACTTTTCCCAAAATGACGTTTCCCCTTCATGTATAGGGATGTCTTCTGTTTTTGCGTACTCGCTTAAAAGTTCACGCTGTTCCTCAGTTAATTTTTTTGGCACAGCGAGCCGAACGATGACTACTAAGTCGCCCCGCCTTCCACTTCGCAAATTGGGCAAGCCAGCGCCTTCGATTCGAAATATTTCATTCGTCTGCGTTCCCGAAGGAACTTCTAAGGAGTGAGTTTCGTCAATAGAGTCGACCTCAATAGTTGCCCCAAGTGCAAGTTGTGTAAATGCTACGGAAACAATATGTATTAAATGGTCGCCATCTCTTTCAAAACGTGCGTCTTCCTCCACACGCACGAGAACGTGCAAATCACCGCGAGTTCCTGCGCCATCGGGAGAGATTTCTGGTACCGGTGGTTCGCCTTCGCCACCAACACGCACTGCTTGGCCGTGCTGAATTCCTGCGGGAATTTTGATACGTAACTTTCGATGTACCGCATGCCGGCCCCGTCCTTGGCAATCTTCGCATTTATCTTTAACTATAGAACCGCGACCACTGCACGTTGGGCACGCGGAAACCATTCTGAACATACCGCCGAGCCCTTGCTGCGCAACCTTACCCTGCCCCTGACACGTGTGGCAAGTTTCTGGAGACGAGCCTGGCTTTGCGCCGCTACCCGTACATGTTTCACACACGTCTAAGCGATCAAATTCAACTTCTCTTTCAACACCAGTGAGCACCTCATCTAAAGTAATTGAAACGTCAGTTTCAAGGTCATATCCACGAACCTGTCGCTGTTGCCCCCTGCCACCGCCAAATCCTCCGCGACTCCCACCAAGAATGTCGTTAAACATTGAGAATATATCTTCAACATTCATCGAATTAAAATCGTGCGCAGCATGCCCACGACCACGGAGACCTTCGTGCCCGTACTGATCGTAGATTTGCTTCTTTTGCGGATCAGATAAAACTTCATACGCCTCTGCGCATTCCTTGAAATTCTTTTCCGCAATGTCGTCATCCGGATTTCGGTCGGGATGGAACTTCATAGCAAGTCTACGGTACGCCCGTTTGATCTCTGTTCCATCCGCGCTGCGGGTGACATCAAGAACTTCGTAATAACATCGTGTAACACTCATACGTTTATATCTTGAAGTACAACTAGAAAATTGCTTGCTCGATTGGCTCTTCGTCGTCTTTCAATTCAGTGATAACAACGTTTGTTGTCAACATCAAACCTGCAACAGAGGCTGCGTTTTGAATTGCTGTGCAAACAACAAGTGCTGGGTCAATAATTCCTGCCTTAACGAGATCTTCGTATTTGCCTGTTGAAGCGTTAAAACCAAAACCGCAGGTTCCTTCTTTAATTTTTTCAACTACAACATCACCGTCGTAACCACCGTTGGAGGCAATTAATGATGCTGGGGCTTCAAGAGCGCTCGCGAGAATATCAAAACCCAGTTTTGCATCGCCCTTGGCAGTTTTGCGTGCTTTTTCTATCGCATCGATAATTCGAATATACGCGACACCGCCACCCGCAACATAGCCTTCGCGTGCTGCTGCACGAGTTGCAGCAAGTGCGTCTTCAACGCGGTCTTTGCGTTCCTTCATTTCGACTTCACTTGTTCCACCGACTTCAATCACAGCAACGCCACCCGTTAGTTTGGCTAGACGCTCTTGTAATTTTTCCTTGTCGTAATCGCTTGTAGAGCGTTCAATTTGCTTTGTTATCTGGTTCACTCGCGCGTCAATATCGGTTTTCTTACCGCCACCGCGGATAATTGTTGTGCTGTCTTTTGTAACAACAATGCGCTTCGCGCTACCAAGTTCGCCAAGTTCAACGTCTTCAAGGTTGCGACCAATGTCTTCAGAGAAAAATGTACCACCAGTAAGAGATGCGATATCTCCTAGCATGGCTTTTCTGCGATCCCCGAATCCGGGTGCCTTAACAGCGCAAATTTTCAACGTGCCACGGAGGCGATTGATTACTAGTGCTGCGAGTGCTTCATTTTCTATGTCTTCAGCAATAAGCAGCAGCGGTTTACTGGCGGCTGCAGTCTTGTTGAGCAGTGGTAAAAGGTCAGCTAGATTTGAAATCTTCTTTTCGTAAATTAGAATTGTGCAATCTTCGAGAATACATTCAGCTGTTTTGGGGTCCGTCATGAAATACGGGCTAAGAAAACCCTTATCAAATGCCATTCCTTCAACGTAATCTAATGCTGTTTCGGCGGTCTTGCCCTCTTCAACTTCGACAACTCCATCGCCTCCAACTTTATTGATTGCTTCTGCGATTACATTACCAATTTCAGCGTCATGATTGGAAGAGACAAGTGCCACCTTTTGGAGGTCTTCCTTACCCTTACAATCTATTGCCATAGCGTTCACTGCTTCTGTTGCAACTTTTGCCGCTGCGGTTATGCCACGTTGCACAATTACCGGATTTGCGCCAACTGCGACATGTCGTAATCCGTTTCGGTATATGGAATCTGCAATAATTGTTGCAGAAGTTGTTCCATCACCTGCGACATCTGCTGTTTTCTTTGCAACTTGTTGCACCATTTTTGCGCCCATGTTTTGGAATGGACCAGAGAGTTCTATTTCTTTAGCAACCGAAACTCCGTCCTTCGTGACCGATGGGTTGCCCCATGCTTTTTGCATCACTACGTTTCGACCAGCAGGACCCAAAGTTGTCCCAACTGCTTTTGCTAGTTGTTCAACACCTGCGCGAAATTCTTCGTGTGCGGCATTGTCGTATTTCATTTGTTTTGCTGTCATTGTATATTCTCTTTTTTTAAATTCAGCGGTCAATTAAACCAAGGAGTTCGCTTTCACGAACAATGAGGTGCGTTTCGCCCTTGATTTCGATTTCTGTTCCTGAGTATTTTCCGAAAACAACTACGTCGCCTTTTTTAACGTCTGGTGTTGCTCGCTCGCCACCATCCAAGAGTTTCCCAGGTCCCGTTGCAACAACTTTACCTTGCATTGGTTTTTCGGAAGCTGATTCGGGAAGGAAAATGCCTGATGCTGTTTTCGTTTCTCTTTCGAGTGGTTTAATTAAAATTCTGTCTTCTAATGGTTTTACTGCCATTGTTCTGTCTCCATCTGTGTGTAGATTTTGTTATGTAGTCTTGCTGTAGTTTGCGTGGTTGTTAAAAACCCATGCCGCCCATGCCCGGCATACCACCGCCCATGCCACCCATACCCGGCATACCGCCGCCCATGCCGCCCATCGGATCCATACCGCCGGGTGCTCCTTCTTCTTCATCCGATGGAACACTCGTGATAATGCAATCCGTAGACAAAAGCATACAGGCAACAGATGATGCGTTTTGCAGTGCACAACGATCAACTTTCGCCGGTGTCAACACGCCATCCGCTAGTAAATCGCCGTATTCAAGAGTCAGTGCGTTAAAGCCATTGCTCCCTGTCATCTCCATCACCTTTGCTACCACGACGGCGCCTTTTGCACCTGCATTATCTGCGATTGTCCGCAGGGGTAAAGTCAGAGCGTCAGCGATAACCTCAAAACCTACCTTTTCGTCACCCTTTGCAGATTTTCGCGCTTTAGCAAGCGCGTCAATAGACCGTATGAAACTAACGCCACCGCCAGGAACAACACCTTCTTCAATCGCTGCTCGAGTTGCATGAAGTGCGTCTTCAACGCGTGCTTTTCGTTCTTTCAACTCGGCTTCGGTTGCTGCTCCAACATTTATTTGTGCGATGCCGCCTGCAAGTTTTGCAAGTCGTTCTTGAAGTTTTTCGCTGTCATAATCGGAGGTACTGTTTGCAATCTCTGCCCGTATACGCGCGATGCGCTCTTGGATAGATTTAGAAGTGCCAGCACCTTCCATAATCGTTGTTTCTTTGTTTGTGATTTCAATTTTCTTTGCTTGGCCAAGTTGGGTAAGGGATATTTTTTCAATATCAATACCCAAATCTTTCATAATCGCCTCGCCACCAGTCAAAATCGCGATGTCTTCTAGCATTGCCTTTCGGCGATCGCCGTAACCAGGGGCTTTTACTGCTGCAATTTGCAACACGCCGCGCAACTTGTTAATCACAAGTGTTGATAGCGCTTCGCCTGTAATATCCTCTGCGATAATCATGAGGGATTTTTTTGCTTCCATTACTTTTTCAAGGAGTGGAACTAATTGTTTTGCAGAATCAAGTTTATCTTCATATATAAGAACAAGAGGTTTATCAAGAATGGTTGACATTGCATCAACATCGGTTACAAAGTTTGGGCTTAAGAATCCTCGATCAAATTGCATGCCTTCAACAACATCAACTGTCGTATCTAAACTCTTGCCTTCCTCGACCGTAATGACACCATCTTTCCCAACTTTAGAAAATGCTTTTGCCATTATCTTGCCAACTTCTTCGTCATTGTTTGCAGAAATTGTTGCAACAGCTTCAATATTATCTTCGACAGATTGAGACATTCCTTCGATCGATGTTGTCACCGCATCGACGGCTTTGCGAATTCCGCGAACCATCGCGTTTGCGTCGCATCCTGCTGTGAGGTGGCGAAGTCCACTTTTAAATATTGCCTCAGCAAGTACAGTCGCAGTTGTTGTTCCATCACCCGCGTCGTCGGATGTTTTTGAAGCAACCTCTTTAACGAGCTGTGCGCCCTGGTTCTCAACCTTATCGCGAAGTTCAATTTCTTCAGCAACTGTAACGCCATCCTTGGTTACTGTAGGGCCACCCCACGACTTGTCCAATACTGCGTTTCGACCGCGTGGCCCAAGAGTGGACTTCACTGCTGCGGCGAGTTTTTCAACGCCCTGCAACATTTTCTTGCGGGCTTCTACATCAAATGCCAGTTCTTTTACTGCCATGAATAATCTCCTAATCCTCGATTAAACCGCAAATGCGGCAAATCCTTCCTGTGCTGCCAACGGCACGATACCTTTGGCTTCCCCCTCTCTTGTGCAATTCTTGCGCCATGCCACCTTTTCTAATAGGCTTTTTCACAATGATTACAGCTTTTAGCACCGCCAACGCCCTATTTCAAGACCGATGCCCTGCCACGTTGGCAGCCAAAGCGAGCGATCGTCAATACATCGGTTTCAGAAGATCGGGGAGTGCTGGAGGAGGTGTAACAAGAGCAGTGCGTATCCAGATTGTATTTCGAAGGACATACCCAAGACCAATTACCACGAGAGACAAACTCATAACGAGGACTATAAATCCCAAAAGATATAAGTTTGAGTCTGGCGAAGATACCGCTATCAGCGTTCGTCCAACAATTATGACAACAAGCGCTGCGAGCAGATCGTTCATTCTTTGGCGGCTTCCCTGCGCTTGCCTGAATGCTCTGCTCCGCTGACCAAGCCGAGGAATAAGTCTTCTAAAGCCTGAAAAAACTAAACCACTTGCAAGAACTGGAAGACAAGTATCAAGCAGCATGTTCGTAGCAGCGTTTTGATCGAAGTTTGGTACTAACACAACTGCTATGAGCACCATACTAACTATCCACAACCCTAATCCTAAAACAGTTAACATTATTCCTGTTTTGCAGCCAACCAATAAGGATTGGCTACACAATTTCATCATTGGAGTTAATACGCATATAGCAATAAAACCAGACAAGCCAGAAAGCCAAACGCAAGAAACGGCTGGAATCTCATGGAGGAATGCAGGAACAGGTAGTGTATTTGAGTGAGTAGATACAATTGCAATCAAATCAATAACCACTGCTGAGAAAAAGAAAAACGCAACACTTGAAATAGAGTTGCCAACAGCTTTTGGATTTTGTATCGGCGCAAGCCTTTTCGATGCAGGATCAACGACATCTATTATTGTTAATCTAATGGGTTCACCGCATTCGGGGCAATCACCATCCGCTACTAATTCACGCAACTCATAGCCACAACGAGAACATGGCAAGTGGAGTGCGACTTGCATCGCACTCAAATCATCTGCGATTGGGGATTTCAAAGATTCGTCTGTGCTCATAATGGTTGGGTTGGTATACTCGCAGTATTAACTATGGACGCAGCACTCAATAAAAAACTACAAGAGTTACAGCAAAACATTGCATCAGTGTACATGGGGAACACGCTTGCAATCGACCGTGTAATCATAACATTGCTCTCAAGAGGTCATATTCTCATTGAAGACGTCCCTGGAGTTGGCAAAACCGTACTTGCCAGCGCAGTTGCAAGATCAATTCATGGTTCATTCGCACGTATTCAATGCACACCAGATCTTCTCCCAAGCGATATAACTGGCGTAAATATTTTCAACCGTACCGATTCCGAATTCATATTCAAACAAGGCCCAGTGTTTAATAATATTATTGTTGCAGATGAAATCAATAGAACAACACCACGCACACAGTCAGCGCTTCTTGAGGCGATGAGTGAAGGCGCAGTAACTATTGATGGCGAAACCAAATTATTACCGTCCCCGTTTATGGTTCTTGCAACACAAAACCCCTACGAATTTGAGGGAACGTACGTACTACCCGAAAACCAACTTGACCGATTCTTAATGCGAATTTCCTTGGGATACCCCTCAGCAGAAGATGAGAGCAACGTTATCAAGAGACAGCCTGCTAAAACAAGTTTGCAAAAACTTACACCACGAATGTCAACAAAAGAAATTGAATTGGCACAACAACAAGTTGACAACATAAAAATTGATGATTCGCTAGTGCAATACATCATCGCACTATCAACAGCGACAAGGAGTGACGAAGAGTTACAGGTTGGAATTAGTACCCGTGGTGGTTTAGCCCTTGCTCAAGTAGCAAAGGCAACAGCACTTTACAACGATCGTGATTATTGCATCCCTGAAGATGTTGTTACAAACATCTTGCCAGTTTGTACCCACCGAATCGTTAGCAAATCGTTCATGCAAGACGGAGACATGAGTACAAGCAGTCGAATTATGCAGCAAGTCTTAGAAACTGTACCGAGCCCTGCCTAAGAATCGTTTTTGAATAGTTTTTATGGGCAAATGACACCGATATCTGGCAAGTTTCGGTAATACCCGTTGTAATCAAGCCCATATCCAACCACAAACTCATCTTCGATATCAAAACCAACGTGTTCGCAAGGTACTTCCATCGCTGATTGAAGTTTTTTGCGTAACAGAACGCATGATTGAATCGACTTCGGTTGCAGCGTTTCAAGTTCGCTTCTAATTCGCGTTAAAGTCTTGCCTGAGTCAAGGATATCGTCAACAAGAAGCACGTGCATCCCCTCTACATCTGGCAACTTGCCAAGCATGGGGTCGTTATTACTTCTAACGGTTTTGCCGATGTAGCTACTCGCCGTCATGAGTTGGATTTGTATTTTCATTGGCAAATGACGCATAAGGTCAGCAACAAAAATCAAACTCCCCGTCATAACTGCAACGAGCGCAATTTCGGTATCACCAATATCTGTTAGGTTTTTTGTGATTGCTTCACCGAGATCTCGAACTCTGTCTGAAATCGCGCCACGTGCAATCAAAATGTGATCTATATCTCGAATCATGTTAATTCCCTTGCATCCATTGAAGTGCTATCCAAGCAAAACCAAGCAGCGATGAAAACGCCACCGCATCTGTAATCATTATTAAGAAAATAGCTGATGCTTGTGCAGGATCTGCTCCCACTCGTTTCATAACGATAGGTATCGCTGCGCCAGTAAACGTGCCAATTCCCATCGACACTACCATTGCCCAAGCAAAAATTATTCCAAGCCTAGTTGCCAATTCTCCATCGCCAAACACCCAAAGCAAAAGCGCCGCTGCTCCACCAATC
>JACNLR010000110.1 GCA_014381385.1 Planctomycetota bacterium
TCTGCAAGGGCCGAGGACTCTTCCTCAAGTCGGTTGGACGAAATGTCCAGCCAACCTTCCTTTTGGCCCTCGGCATGACCCACCACATGCCGCGGGTCATTTTTTTCCCCACCATTTTCTCCTCTGAGACTTTTATTAGCCCAATAATCGCCTCTGAGACTTTTATTGGCTCAAAAATAGCCTTTTACACTTTTTTTAAATAAAAGTCTCAGAGGAGAAAATGGAAGGAGAAAATGTGAGGAGAAAATGGGGGTGAAAATATTATTCTGTTGATGCGGGGCGGATTTTTCCAGCGATTGCTGGGCCAGTTTTTGCAATCTCGGCGGCTACTTCACGCCTGTGCACGGCTATCTCACGAGGGAAATCGAGTGCAATTCGGACCCGATCGCCCTTTATGGTTGCAATGCGGACAACACCAATTGGATTCGCAGGGTCACCAATAACTACTTCTTCGCCTTCTCTTCTTGTAATTACCAGCATTTTGCGAGCCTCCTGTCGCCACTTCCTAATAAGAAACATCGCGCAGCCTGCGCGAACCACCAAGGAACATAGTAACAAAACTAAGGAGGAAGTGCGAATTTAAAACAAAAATTAGTAGTTACAACCCTTTGCGTGCCAGCAAGTTGCGTATCAGGGGTAATACGGCGGTTATTCTACAGCTTCAACCGAAGTAACAGCATCTATTCTATTTTTCAACGTCGTTTCGATGGTTGATTGGAGCGTCATATCCAGCGATGGACAGCCGATGCATGCACCTAAAAATCGAATAGAAACCACACCCTTGGTATTCACTGAAACAAGTTCTAGGTCTCCACCGTCAGCTTGGATCGAAGGACGAATCAATTCCACAACCTCATATACCTCTTTAAAGATTGCTGATGTAGATGAACTGTCATTGCTTGCCATATTGTTAAATAGTACGGGGAACTCGTTTTCTCCGCTAGCACCTGTACACTGTAAATATGTACCGATTATCTATTTTACTATTTGTTATTTTATTTTCATCCGCATGTAGTGGACCAACGATGCGTAACCCAAGTGCGTCTCTTAAAGAAATTGGTAAATCTCCAAGTCAGCATATTAGGGCGATGGAGTTACTCGATAGCCATGTGGGTATTGACAACAGCTCGTATAAGAAACAACTACAACGTATGCTTTGGGTGCCGGGCTACACGATCGAAGCACGAGAAGCTGCACTGCAGCGACTTTGGAATGCCGACCAATCGGGAACTATCCGAATAATTAGGCAGCAACTTGCAAGAATAAACAACTGGTCTTGGCTCACTTCGTTGTGTGTTTGGATTGCGGAAATGGAAATCGTGGAACTTGACGAAGCACTTATCAGTTCATGGGCTAACCCAACTGTCCTCGTGCAGTCAGAGAATGATCGACCTGAGTATTTGGCTCTTGCGAAAATGCATGGCGAAGAAGGAATTGCTGATCTTATTTTTGAATCAATGTTACATGCAAACAAATCTTGGAAGCAAGGGTATCGAACACGATGCTGGGAATTACTTCACCGCTTGCATCAGCGAGAACGATTACTTCTCTTGCTTGAACAAACAGAATTTGCCGAAGATGACACATTTTTTCTTGACCTGCAACGCACTGCTAGAGAACTCGGGGTAGTTCCGCATCGAAGAGAAGAAATTCTTTGGATTCGTGAATTGTCAAAGCCAGTATACGATTCCTTTTGGCACGAAGCAGTCCAAGCTCTCGCTAAACTCGATCAAACACGTCGGAACGCAATCGAGATGCGTGATATTCCAATCGCAGTGTCTCTACAACGCCACGGCGGCAAAAATGCTTTCGATAGGTCTACACATACTATATTGAATACTGTAGAAAAAACTACAAAAAACCAACCACATTATGCGGAAACTGAAGGTGGTGGATTGTACAACGCGCAAAGTGAAAATCTAAAAACACATCGAAGTGTGTTAACTTGGGGAGATGCAGTTACACTTGAAATGTTACTAGCCGCAATGAAGGTTCCTGAAGTAAAGGCGCATCTATTCGATTATGCGAATCGAGATTACCTCGATAAATCCACAGAGTACGGCGGGGTAATTGCACTTGATAAAAAGGGAAGATTTGAAATCCTAGAATTTGAACCGAAGATCCGCACGCATGACCGCAGGTTTAACGCCTCGCAAGATATGTTTGATGCTGCATACACCGCATTGTTTCACTTTCATTTTCATGCGCAAAAATTACGAAACGGAGACCACGCTGGACCTGGAATAGGCGATAAAAACTACGCAGACAACACACGCGCGAACTGTCTTGTCTTTACCTACATAAATGAAGAAACATTAAACGTTGACTACTATCGTCACGGTGGTGTGGTTATTGATGTAGGTACGATCTCTAAGCCATGATAAGACCAATCTCTTTATTCTTACTTCTACTCCTTATAGTTGGAAATCGAGAAGCGGCGCAAAATGTTCAACCCAATTCGTACTGGTTGCTTTTTTTGTTATGTGTTTGCCCTGCAGTTGCAGTCCTTATTGCAATAATTGCAAGCAACACGAAAACATCGCAGTTATTGTCTACGATTGTAATTCTGATTTCGTGGTGTATCGCAATATATTCGTTTCAGTGGACTTCCGTAGTTCGAAACTTGACGCAAGATGTAGTTATCGTTGATGAGGCGCTGATTTTGATTCCTCCAATCTTTTGGCTTTGCATTTTATGGTGGTGTACTTCGCCAATTACAAACAGAACTTCATGGGTATCGTATCGATTACGATTAGACATTCTCCTTTTGTTTGTGCCAGTATTTTTCTTGCTCGTTATCTCTGAGGTTTCGTCAAAATACGGAACACCAAAAGAATACATAGAGTTGATTGAATTGGCTGCATTAGTAGCGCTGCTCGGGCTGGCACCATTTTTGATTGCAAAAATCTTGCCTGCTAAAGAAATACAAAACTACGAACTTAGATCTTCTATTGGCGAGGTGGGTCGAAGGGCAGGGGTTCATCGCTCGAATGTACTTGTTTGGAATACGCACGGTAGAATTATGAACGCACTAGCAATTGGAATAATTCTCCAACCTAAAACTATTGTGTTGACAGATAAACTCATTGCGAACCTAACACCAACGGAATTACTCGCTGTAATTACGCATGAGTTTGGGCACCATAAGTATTGGCACATTCCGTTCCTTATTCTTACGGCGGTTACAACTTTGATTTGCTCTTCTCGAATATTTATGTTCATGGGTTTTGATATGAGTAGTGAGTTTATTTTTATGGCGGAGTTAGTCGTTATGACAGCCGCCATTGTTTTTGTTTCGAAGCAATTTGAAAGACAGGCAGATGCGTACACTGCAATCGACATGTCAAAAATGGAAAATTCTGATTGCATTACGACAAACGCAGCTCAAGCGATGTCGCAAGCACTTGGCACAATTGCCGAATCTCAACATATAGCACTGGATAGAAACGACCCACTGCACGGTTCAATCCAAAAAAGGCAAGAGTACTTACATGCACTTGTTGGCTACAAACTGGCCGAAATCCCGATTAATACAAAAGTGAAATGGATTAAAATTACGATTCTAGTAAGTTTGTTTCTTGGAATAGTGCTATGACTGCAATGCAAGATGTTCGAATGCATGGTGCAAGCAACCGATTTCTAATCCACTTTGGCCAAGGCGACGTTCAACAACTTCTTTCAAGACTCGGTGACGCAGACGGCCTTCTGCTTGTGGAACAAGACCAAGAAGTCGATGCAACGATGCGTATTATTAATGCAGATGGAAGTGAAGCAAAACAGTGCGGTAATGGAATCCGATGTGTTGCGCTCCACCTTCTCAAAAGCAAGCTCGTAGACGGCAACACAGTTACTATTCGTACGCTTGCGGGGGTAAGCAAATGTGAAGTCAGTGAATCGTCCAACGAAGTTGCGGTGACACTGTGCGTTCCTACCAAAGAAACAGTTTCTTTTACTTCAATACCCGAGTTGACGCTTGTCGATATGGGTAATCAAAACGCCGTGCTCTGGGTGGAAGAAGACCCACTGAAAGTTCGCGAAACTATGGGAGAGCAAATAGCAACGCATAAAACCTTCACCGATGGTATGAATGTGCATATTGCTCGTCGAGACGGCGCGCAATATGCAACATGCGCATCCTACGAACGTGGTGTTGGAAATACGCACGCCTCTGGAACTGGCGGCGCTGCAGTTTTTGTTGCGTCCGGAGTTCAAGGGCCGTTTTATGTTTCAAGCGTAGGGGGAACACTCACTTTTTCATATAACGAAAAGGGTGAAGTTGTTATGGCTGGCCCTGCGTGCTACGAGTGATGTACAACGACGTCTTTGACGGTGATTGTTGCGAGCCACCCATTTTTGCACTGAAATGTTCTAGGTTGTGTACTTTTATCAACGACTGCTTCTGAGATAGATTGAATCGTTTCGTACGTTGCGTTATCGCCAATAGCAAGGTGCAGCGCTGCGTCTATGAGTGGAGCAGGGAGTTTTGCAAGAGCGCTTCTATTCCACGTGTTTCCATTTGGAATGGACTCTTCAAATACATCTGCTGCTGCATGTAAAATCGTAGAAGCATTTGCAGCATGTTTGTCTGCAGATGTCCAGATTTCGCGAATAATAGGAATGACATCCGCTCGCAGTCTACCCCTTGGAGTTGAAAGGTCGACGTTTGTTGGATCATCGCACCAGAGCACGTCTGCATCTTTGCAAATCGAAATGAGTTCACTTTTCTTAACATGCAACAATGGGCGATGGAGGTTTATATCCTTACATAAAGGGCGCACCTCGGCGATTCCAGAAAGTTTTCGTATGCCGCCGCCTCTACAAAGTGCCATGAGCATAGTTTCGAGTTGGTCCTCTGCGTGGTGTGCAACGGCGACGCACGGATAGTTAATTTCGCGAGCAATTTCTGTTAGTGCGTTGTACCGTTGGGCTCTTGCTCCGGCAGCAATACTACCGTTTATAGGCGAAACTGTTATGCGCCTTGATTCGCAGCGAACACCAATGCGTTCGCACAGTTGCTCGACCATCATTTGTTCTTCGTCAGCTTCTTTGCGAAGTGTATGGTTGATATGTGCAGCAACAACCGAAACATCAGATGATTCTTGAAGTGCAACGGAAGCAGTAAGAAGCAAAAGTGCTACTGAATCTGCGCCACCGCTTACGCCCACAACTACATTTTGGTTACCGATGGCCTTCCGTACAGTTGCGACAAGTGGATGTCTACGAACTTGGATCGGTATTTCTTGCTTGCTCATGTGTTCGCTGTTGCAGTGCAAGGTGACAACACCTTCATTCCATTCATATAAGGTTGTAAGCACTCTGGAATTTCTATAGAACCATCTTTTTGTTGATGTATTTCAAGAAGCGGAATCAGAATTCTTGGACTTGCAAGAACTGTGTTATTGAGTGAGTGCGCAATCACAGTGTTCCCATCGCCGTCGCGGTATCGCATATTTAATCTGCGGCATTGATAATCGTAGAGCCTCGACGCTGAGTGCGTTTCCCCCCAATCGCCTGCGGGTTTGCCATCTGAATCGAGTTCGCCACGGCAGGGCATCCAACATTCAATGTCTATCATGTCAGCATTCTTAGCACCCAAATCCGCTGTGCAACACTGCAAAAGTCGGTAGGGGAGCCCAAGTTTTTGAAGGAGTTCTTCGACGATATCTAGCATGAAGGAGTGCCATCTTCGGCTTTCATCTTCATCGGCTTTGCAAATGATTATCTGTTCGACCTTATCAAACTGGTGAATGCGATATAAGCCAGCGGTGTCGCGACCAGCAGCACCAGCTTCGCGTCTAAAACATGTTGACACCGTCGCCATTTTTATGGGTAGTTGATCGTTTTGCAAAATTTCATCAGCGTACATACCCATCAAGCCTACTTCGCCGGTTCCTGCAAGGTACAAATCGTGCCCCGCGCCGCGTTTTGATTCTTCAATGTGGTACGCCTGGTCGCGCCCAGTTGGAAAGAATCCCGTGCCTACCATGCATTCCTCGCGCAGTATGACAGGAACAGACATCGGCTTAAAGCCGTGCTCATTCGTAATAAAATCAAATGCAAATCGCAGCATCGCTTGGTGTATGCGCATTCCATTCCCTGTCATCATGTAATGACGAGTTCCCGACATTTTTACGCCACGTTCGAAGTCAGCAAGTTCTAAATCTTTGACGAGTGCGAGGTGGTCTTGGGGTTCAAAGCCTCGATTTTCCGCAAATGTTTTGGAGAGATCGTAGCCATCTGGTGCCCAAGTTCGCAGTTGCACATTATCTTCAGCACTCTTGCCTTTTGGAACGTCATTGTCAGGTGGCTGTGGAATGTGCAAAAGGAGTTCATTCCACTCGGGGGTAATGGCAGCTATATCATCGTCGAATTGTTTTATTTGATTTTTTAATGCGCTAGGTTTAGATTCAAGTTCTGAAAGTTGCATTCCTATTTCAGCACAATCTTTTTCACTAGCGCTTTTGAGCTGCCCCTTTAGTTTTCCGATTTGCGGACCAATTTCTTTGGAAATCTTTTTTTGCTCAGCGCGTAGATCTTCTCTTTGCTTTGTACAAAGTCTTCGTTTCTCGTCGAGTTCAAGTAATTTTGCAACATCGATGCATATGTTTTTATCAGCGGCGCCATCAATATACCGTTGCGGATTTTCTCGAAGTTGTTTGATGTCAATCATTGGTTCTTTTCTTGTAGTTCTGGGTGTGCTGCCCAGTGAAGTTTATCAACTAATGTTTTCCAGTATGAGCATGCTGGATTTTGAACTATGGAAAGCGTGTGCTCTGATTGTTGCACCCGCATCTTCATCCCTACCTTCATCGTGCAATGTACTTGACCATCAATTACAAGGGATGTTCCTTCGTTTGCTTGCAATACTTCTAAGGAAATATTTGCTTTGCCATCTAACACAATCGGCCTGACAGCCAAGGAGTGTGCAGCAATTGGAGTCAGGATAAATGTATTTGTAGAAGGGTCAACAATTGGTCCGCCTGCAGAGACATTGTGGGCTGTCGAACCCGTTGGCGTTGCAATGATTACACCATCACCCCGCAAGGTTGGTGCGGGTACGCCATCGATAGTGAGTCCAAGCTCAAGGAGTCGAAAGGGTGCTCCAGCAGCAATCATTGCTTCATTCATTGCGATTGTAGGTTGGTCGTCATCTACAGTAATCTCTAGGAGCATCGAATCGAGGATTCTTGCTGGTTTAGTAAACACGGCTTGGCGATATTCGATGAGGGAGTCGCTATCGAACCGAGCTAGAAATCCAAGCCGGCCACTGTTGACACCTACGAGCGGAATTTTTTGCTGAGCGAGTGCTCTGCCGTGCTTTATGAGGGTTCCATCGCCGCCGATTGCTACTGCCATCTCAGCCCCGTCGTTTTCGCTTTCAAGAAACGTAACAACGTCTGCAAGTCCATCTTCAAGGGCATTTGCAATATTGTCAATTGCAGGTTGCGTTCGGTCTGCAAGCAAAAGGATACGTCTGTGCGCCATACCGAGCATTGTACCCGCGAACTTGCAGCTGGAGTGTTACCCTACAAGGCCTTTGGTGAGTCGCATGAAGGCGGTTTCAAGGTTGACTTGTTCACCCTGCATAGAAACAAGTCTATAGCCTTGAGCAATCAATCTGTTTGGAAGTTCCGAAACGTCAAGAACAGCAGTTGAATCGATCGTTACCGCAATTCTTGTTCGGTCATTTTCATGTACGAGTTCAACAAGGGTTATACCCTGCACGGAACGTAGAAGTTCCGCAGCCTCTTGGGGTCTCTCCGTGACTTCAAGGTGTACAATTTGTCCAACCTTTGCCCGTGCGAGGATGTCATCGACTTTGCCAGAAAAAAGCAACTTCCCTTGTTCGATAATCCCAACGCTTGTGCAAAGTTCTGCGAGTTCGTGCAAGATGTGGGAACTAATCAAAATGGTTTTACCCATGCGATGCAATTCTTTCAACAGAGCGCGAATTTCTATTCTTGCTCTTGGGTCAAGTCCAGAAGCGGGTTCGTCAAGAAGAAGCACTTTTGGGTCGTGTAACAAAACACGTGCAATGGAAAGGCGCTGACTCATTCCCCTACTAAGACTCGCAACCTGCGATGTAGCCTTGTAATTCAAATCGGTCAACTCAAGAACGTCACCAACTGCACGATGTCGTTGGGAACCGCTAAGACCATAACAAGTCGCAAAAAAATCAAGATATTCGTTGACATTCATATCGTCGTACGAACCCATAAAATCTGGTACGTAACCAATGGTGGGTCGTATTTCTGGGTTTTGGTAGCCGATCACTTTTCCATCGACGCGCGCCTCTCCCCAAGATGGCTTTAGAAGTGTTGCAAGAATTTTAATCGTTGTCGTTTTTCCCGCGCCATTGGGGCCAATAAAGCCATAGCATTCGCCTTCTGCAATTTCGAGATTAAGATTGTCAAGCGCTACAAGATCGCCATACTTTCTTGTTAAGTTTGTTGTTTGAATCATTGGGATTGTTCCAAAGGATACACCCATCTAACGTACGTGACGCCCTCGCTTCTTGTTATTTCGTCACCATCGACTGTAACGGTGACTGGAAGCGGGGCGGCTGGAAGAAATCCCATCACAATAATACATGGACGGCTAAACCACTGTGCTAAATCTAATCCACGACCTCCCTCCCGAATGGCGTGGTAACTCGCTGGACCCTGTTTTGCATTCGCTTCTTTTTGGTACACCGGAGGAGTTAGATGCGAGTAGAGCGAGAGCATCTCTATTTTGGTTTTCCATTCCTTGGGTGACAATCGTGCGTTTCGGAACGGTTCATTCGATTGATATTGAGTTGCACCATTCGTAAAGGTCGTAATGGACTTTGCGTGCAGATTTCCAAGTTGCAATTCCTCTCCACTCTCCAATAATGCCTTATCCCAAGCAAACATTTTATTGAGCGTTTGCCCGCTCTGTTGCGAGGCAACCCACTCTGGCACTGTGCCAAGCGTGTCATCGGAGTCAAAAGAGGGACCCATTCGTTGCTCTGCAGTGACCCAAACTATGGTGACATCCGTAAGAGATTCTGTGGCGTTGTTACGAATAGCTCCTTGCAACTGCACCGGATACTCCATGCTCGGATCAGTTTTGATGGAAGGTGGATTATCTGGTGAAATTCGCAGCAGTGAATCGTAAAACGAATGCTCAAGAATCCCTTTCCATGTATACGCAAAGTTTGCAGTCGTAGCCCGTGCTGGCTGATTGAACGCGTGTGGTACGTGACTCACATTCACGAGTATTTCTCGCTTATCAATAAAGTCAGGTGTCATAGAAGCATCGGGAGGAGTCCAAGGAAGTAATAAATTGTTCGATTCCCCTTCAAGTGAAACTTCGGTATTGCCAAAATTTGGAAGAAAGAGAGAGAACCAACCAGTAACGCGTTGCCCGCCGCCGCCAAACACATGGTCGACAATGGTCACATGTTTCAGGGGCACTCGAACGCCGGAAGTGCTCGCAGCAACGAACCAAGTTCCAACCGTAAATATTGCAGCGGAACACACGAAAAGTACCCAAGACCATTGCAGCTTATTTTTAACGTGCAAGATGTAATACCCAAGTGGCCCAGCAATCAGCAAATACGAAACAACGAAAAGAAAAACAATGCCGAGTTTGCCACTTGCTGTAGTAGTCATTGCAATTTCTTGTGCAATCATTTTGCCCGCAGACAATGAATTAATTTTCGGAATCGATGGCGATAATTTATCGACGGATATGAGTTGTTTTATCGTGTTTTGGGCTGGAGTATCAGATCGTTTTCCCAAAATCCTATTCCATAAAACGTCTGATTCCGGCAAACCTAGTGAGGCAAGTTGGCCGTTTGTTAGGTCGATGCCAACGATAGTTACGGACCCAAATCCTACTGTCTTTTGAATAGCAACGACTCTTCCATCCTTGAGCCAAAGTAATGGGGCTATGTCGCTTTGCCAGTCGTCGTTGAGGTTTCCAAAAACACGAATGGTGAGGTCAATAGCGGGCCAGTTGTTTTTTCGCCCGACAATGCCATCAAGAGATTGGATAGGGACTTGCGCAATAACGGGCGTAATTCCATCGGTAAAAGCTCCAAGCTGCGCGTTTGGAGATCCAAATGCCCACGGATCGCCGATGCTCGGCAAACTCAGTATAAAGTGGCCACCACGAGAAACCCAATCTTGCAAGGCTTGGGCTTGCCTAAAACTAAAAGTAGGTTGTGCATCCGCCCAAACGAGTGCGCTTAGGGTTTCATAGCAAGGCCAAGCATCAGGTAGGTCGTTTGCAACAAGTCCAGAAACCGGTAACGCTGCCTCTTGTTTTACTTCTGGTTTGGTTGGCAAATACCCACTTAGCCCAAGACGGCGAGTTCCAAAGACAGCGATGGATCCCAAACGAGGCCCAATTTGGATTGCGCCTATGGATTGTGGTGAAAATTGGAGAATACCCAACTCGCCTGTGGGCTTGTTCTCGTCCAATTCTCTAAGGCGTACTGCCCATGCGGTATCTTGTGTATCCCAACCCCTCGTTGGTGCGTACAACCAAGTCGATGTGTCTTGCATTGGTGCTAGCGTGATTGGTCGCCCCCACAAGACCATGTCACCATCGGCGTCGGGCACTTCCCATTGCACCCAAGCGGAAACGGGTTGTGTATGCAACGATGAAATAGTTACATGGATTGGTGTGACATCACCCGCGCGCCAGTTGTTGCCGATGCCAATGTTGTTTACTGTGATTGAGAAATCTTGCGCCCCACTTGCAAACGATGAGACGAGTAAAACAAATGTAATGCTACGGAGTAATGTTCGCATACGCTTCTAAAATTGCAGCCTGAGACAATATGCCGCGGTGGAAACAAGAGACTTCAAATTTTTCATTTGGGGCGTGAATCAAGTCGTCATCAAGAGAGAAGCCAACCATCACGGTGTCAATTCCAAGTATCTCTTGGAATTCTCCAACAACAGGTATGGAACCGCCAGTACCAATGAGTACCGCAGGGTTTGGGAAGATAGTAGAGAGCGCTTCGCTCGCTGCAGCAAGCCACGGCGATTCAGTTGGTACTGCGATTGCAGGGGAAGCGCCAAAGTTTTTGAACTCCCAGTGGCAGCCAACAGGTGTACGAGATTCTAAAAACGCGAAGAGTGCGTTTACAATCGACTCGGGTTTTTGATGTGCAACGAGCCGGCAACTAATTTTAGCCATCGCTTTTGCACCGATGACGGTTTTTGCGCCCTCGCCGGTATACCCTGCTAAAAGGCCATTGATGTCGCAAGTCGGTCTTGACCATAATCGCTCAAGTGTGCTGTACCCCTTTTCGCCGAATGTTGCTTTTGCACCAGAACCTTCAAGGGTTAGTGCATCCGCATCGCCAAGATTGTTCCATTGGGCAACTTGTTCTGCACTTACTTCTTGAACGTCGTCATAGAAACCTTCGATTTGGATTCGTCCTTCCTCGTCGTGTAATTGCCCTAGAATTTTCGCAAGTGCATTCGCTGGATTGACAACCGCACCACCGTAACCTCCACTGTGCAAGTCATGCGAAGGTCCGTGAAGGGTTGCCTCTACATAGACAATTCCTCGCAAGCGACTTGTAATTGCAGGGGTGTCGACGTCCCACATACTCGTGTCGCAAACGATGCACGTATCGGCCTGAAGCTCTTCTTTGTGTTCTGTTAAAAAAGGGACGAGTGATTCGCTGCCGCTCTCTTCTTCGCCTTCAAGCAAGATAACAACACGAACAGGCAAGGAACCATGGACTTCCTTCCATGCGCGAATCGCTTCGATAAACGTCATGAGTTGCCCCTTGTCATCGGCAGCGCCGCGAGCAACAAAACGTTTGCCACGAGGGCCATCGACGACGACGCCAGCAAAGGGCTCGTGTTCCCACTCGTCAAGTGGTTCTACTGGTTGTACGTCGTAGTGACCGTAATACAAAACGCGTGGCGCATCAGGCCCTGCGCTATCGTCGGTGGCTACAACCATCGGGTGTCCGATGGTGTCATGCAGGGTTGCATCGAGACCGATTGCCGAAAGTTCGTTTGTAACATGTTCTGCACAACGCCTGACTTCTGTCTTAAATTCAGGGTTTGTGCTGATACTTGGGATTTGCAAAAAAGATTGCAGCCGTTCTATTGAACCTTCGAAATTCGTTTCAATTTGTTCAAGGACTGGATTTAGTGAATTAGACATGCGGGGGCCTCGTACTCTTCGTTTTCTGTTGCGCATTTTACAATGCCATTTTCAAGGGCAACGACAAGCGGTGAACCAATAATCCAATCAGTACCAATCCGAAGTTCAGTCTTTTGACAGTCAAGACATGGATTATCAAATGCGCCGTCGTAATTAAAACCGTCTGTCGATTGTGGAATGGCGACGAGTGTTGTTGGAATGGTGGGAAATTCAAAGTGCTCCCAGAGCAACGCTTCGCAGTGGTCGCACGTGAGGGAATAAAAGATGACGTACTGTTTGCCTTCGTCAATAGCAATCGGCCATTCTTTGACCCAACCAAACAGCGCGATATCGTCTACTGGTTTGTCAATCCAGTCACCGATATTTTGCGGATACCAAGAGGCTGGAAGTGGTGTCGATGTCTTGTCGCCTATGTTCGTCGATTCACTTGGTTTGTGCCCCATCACAGTCGTAAAAGTTACATACGATGTAACTGCGGTGAAAGCAAGCACAAGAATCAAACGTAGAACCCCGTGGTTTTGTTCGCGATTGCTTCGCTTTTTTGGAACGAAAATAATCCCAAGTAAAAGCGCGAAATCAATTGCGAACATTGCCATTGGGGAGAGAGACTTTTCGCCAAAGCACCCACAACTTTCAAAATTGCCGTAACCAAACATTTCAACACAAAGAACAACAAGAAAGGTACCAAGCATGACGATTCCAGCACGCTTGGCTAATTTTGGCGAGAAGAGCATGAAGGCGACGAACAAAAATTCTATAGATACAAGGGATGCAAGCAGAAAGAAGTGGTCAGTAATACCGAGTTTGCCACTAGCGTCTAAGATCGACCTAGGTAATGATTTGGGCGTGCCACCGGTGGCCTTCTGCGCTGCGCCATAGATAATCCATACGGGAACGATGAGCCGAACGAGCAGTACACCAATCCACCCAATAACAACAGTCTGCGTTGAAGCAGTGGTTTTTGATTCAGACATATTTGGATTTTAGCGGGGAACGACGGTCAGCGGCGTCTGCGAGGTGTGCAGAGTAGAAGAGATGTCAGTAGCAACGCAGTAGGAGGCCCAGGAATCACCAATCCGGTAAACATAGATGTGCCGTCAACGTTGAACTCATTTGTTGAAACAATGCCCCAGCCCTCGATATCGTCCCAGCCAACAAACTGAAATCCTTCAGCATCAATAGCACCACCATCGCCATCAAGATCCGTAAAGGAGTAGGAAACCGCATCGCCATACACGAGATCTGTCCAAGCAAAACCGTCTCCGCTATCCACACCTCCCCATACGAAGGTAGCGCCTAACGTTTGCGAACCAAATGGGGGTTGAATGAGTTGCCACGAATCTTGACCGACATCGTTGATGACCATGCCTAATGCGTTTGAAGCAGTACTCGTAATTCCAAGCGATGCATCGTTTCCGTTGTCACCACCACCAAACTCTCTATCGATGAGGGTTAAAAACGAGAAGCCCTGCACCGTGTCCACTGGCAGAATGGTAATTTTTCCGTCAGTTGTGATTCCCCAACTGTTCAAAATGTTGTGCACCTCTGCTAAGTCATACGTTGAAAAGTCTGGAGATGTACCGCTAAAGAGGTCCATTGTATGTGACTGGAGGTTAAACGATCCAGATGCATTGCTTATTTGAATAACACTTGCGTTTGCGGTGGGAGCAATCAGACAAGGGACTAGTATTGCGAAAAGTACTTTTTTGGTGTGTTTCATAAAAACTCTCTTCATGCCACAACGATGGCACCATTTCACCATCTTCGGCATGTCTTTAGTTGGTTCTGAAGTGCCATTCTTCTCGTATGTGCAGAGAGTTCGGTTTGTGCGGGTTAGTGATGTGGGCAAGGTAAACTGGGCAATATACGTCTGTTCTCTTTCCACTTTATGTGGCTTATTCGCATACCATGCGAGGCATGGTACACATCACAATCCTCCGTCTTTTGCATTGTTCCACAACACCCAAGTTCTTTCTCACCGACGCTTGGGCCTCTGAGAATCTTCCAACTTGGTTGAATTCAGCGTTCATCGGGATGGAATATTGGCGATGGGGTGCAATTGTCGCAATCATTGCTATTGGATTCGCGGTCAACCTGCTCGTTCGGGTTTTGTTGCGTTCGGTGCTTCGTTCAATAACACATGCTGATACGCACGATGCGGAACTTGTGCAGTTGTTAAAGCGCGTTCCAAGGCCAGCAGGAGGAGCTGCGGGTGGTGCAACTTGGCTTGTGCTCTTGCCGCTCATTAGCTTGCCCGTAGGGATATTGCAATTTATTGAACCAGTCGTGCATGTGTATATCACCCTTGCGTGTATTTGGTTTGGCTTCCGTGGAACGGATCTTATCTCTTGGGTCGCACACCAAAAAGCCTCGAAATCGAAAAATAAATTGGACGACCTACTTGTTCCACTCTTGCGAAAAACGCTCAAGGCAATCGTTCTAGTGTTTGGCGCTGTGTATCTAGCAGACAGTATGCAAATCCAACTTGCGCCAATTGTTGCAGGTCTTGGAATAGGCGGCTTAGGGTTTGCGTTTGCGGCAAAAGACACGATCGAAAACTTTTTTGGTTCTATAACAGTGATTCTCGATAAGCCGTTTGAAATCGGTGACTGGATTATTGTTGATGGTGTAGAAGGAACCGTTGAATCAGTTGGGATGCGTTCCACAAGAATTCGAACGTTTTACGACACTGTTGTAACGATTCCAAATTCAATTTTGGTAACAACTAAATGTAACAATTATTCAAAGCGACGGTACCGTCGTTGGAAGCAAATGGTTTCGATTGGATACGCGACTCCGCCAGATTTAATAGCTTCGTTTTGTGAGGGTATTCGTGAGTTGTTGCGAGTGCACCCATACACTCGGAAAGATTATTACCAAGTATGGTTAAATGAATTTTCTGGGTCGAGTTTGGATGTGTTGGTGTATGTATTTTGGACAGCACCCGATTGGCAAACTGAGTTGCGTGAACGGCACCGATTTATGCTGGACATTATTCGCCTTGCTGGCGATTTAGGTGTCGAGTTTGCATTCCCTACTCGTACTTTGTATCTCCGCAATGAAGAAAATTGGAAAAACGGTCCAGAAAAGATTTCTGCGAAGCGTCCGGAGGGATGGATGGAAACAGCCGAAACCGAGGGGCGGGAAATTGTGGAAGAGTTTACGTCAGACGACGATTGGCGTAAACATTTGCCTCCGCCGTACACATTTACTGGTGCACGAGATGGCGGTAATGGTGGCGGAGAAGGCGGAGAAGGTTAAGCGAGGCACAGTTGCGCGCAATGCGAAATTGCTTGTGTGAGGTATGAAACGTCTTTTGCATTGTGAAATGGTCCGAAGGAAATCCGTAAAGTGCCACCTAGAACATCCGTACCAATTGTTTGGTGTGCAAAGGGTGCACAGTGCAGTCCGCTACGGGTAGATAGAGTAAAGGTATTTTCTAGCTCTTTAGCAATCTCGTGGGGGCAATTGTCAAACACCAAAGAAAAAACGCCACAACGGTTATGCGTTGTTTGAGGACCAACGATTCGAACACCTTCGATGCCCTGTATTTCTCGTATGAATTGTTCCGAAAGTTGCGTCTCTTTTTCATGTAGGTTTGTGACGCCCATAGCGAGAATCCACTGGACACCAGCGAGAAGACCCGCGATGCCAACCATATTGTGGGAGCCCGGTTCGTATTTGTCTGGAAGCGTTTCGGGTTGAACGGGGAATTCGCTCTCGCTCCCTGTGCCACCAGTGCGTAGTGGAGCGACGATGTTTTCCATACCGGGATTCATAATAAGCCCGCCAGTTCCCAGTGGTCCTAGCAATCCCTTATGACCAGGAAATGCAAGAAAGTCAATTTGCATGGATTCCATATCGATGCTTCTGTGTCCCATAGTTTGGGCAGCGTCAACAAGGAACGGCACATCGCCGCAGATTTCTCCGATGGTAGCGATATCTTGCACTGAACCCGTTACATTTGAACCATGCGCGACTGCAACAAGGGCAGTTGTTGCAGTGATGGCTTCTTTGATATCGAGGGGGTCTACCATGCCAGAGGTATCTGCTTGTACGATTGTGAACGTGACATCTTTTGAATCAAAACTGTGCAAAGGGCGAAGAACGGAGTTGTGATCCATCGCCGTAGTGACGATATGTATTGGCTTTTCTTGTGAAACTGCGTGCGACACAATTCCGCAAATCGCAAGGTTCAGCGCATCTGTGCAGTTATGCGTAAAAATGCAATGCTTTGGAGAAGGTGCGTTTACAAGTTCGCAAATGAATTCTCGGCATGAGTCCAATAGGTGCGTCGCTTCGATAGCATGTGCATAGGCACCTCGTCCTGGACTTGCACCACAGGATCGTTGGTACGAAAGCATTGCATCGAGAACTTCATCTGGTTTTGGAAACGATGTTGCTGCATTGTCAAAATAGAGTTGCATTTTTTTAGACTGGTACTGCCTCAAACGGCAAGTCGTGCGCTTCTGCAACTGGTTGGTTAGTCAGCGCACCTCGGTGCGTGTTGATTGCATTAGCAAAGTGTTGGTCGTTACTTGCAAGTTGCACAGCAGTCGAAGAGGCTAGTTTAATGACCCAAGGCATTGTAGCGTTCGTAAGTGCTTGCGTTGACGTTCGTGCAACTGCTCCGGGCATGTTGCCAACACAATAATGTACGACGCCATCTATGGTGTAAATTGGATCGGTATGCGTCGTTACTTTCGCTGTTTCAACACAGCCGCCTTGGTCAATCGCAACATCGACAATAACAGCTCCGGTTTTCATATGAGCGAGGTCATTTCTGCTAACAAGGTTGGGTGCTTTAGCGCCCGGTATCAGGACAGCGCCGATGACAAGGTCTGCCCACGCCAAGTGGTCACGGATTGCTCCTGGGTCGGAATAAATAGTTCGACAGTTCGCAGGCATAAACTCTTCGAGTTGTCGCATTCGATCGATGTTGATATCCATCATTACAACGTCCGCGCCCATGCCTGCGGCGACGCTTGCAGCGCACGTACCAACAACGCCTCCGCCAAGCACTAGGACCTTCCCGATTTCAACTCCAGGAACGCCGCCAAGAAGTATGCCTCGCCCGCCTTGCGGTCGTTCAAGATATTTTGCACCTTCTTGCACAGAAAGTTTTCCAGCAATCTCACTCATTGGAGTGAGAAGGGGTAAATGTCCTTGATCATCGGTGAGTGTTTCATATGCAACTGAAATGCAACCACGTTCTAAACATCCCAGCGTCAAATCACGATCAGCGGCAAAATGGAAGTAGGTAAAGACTGTTTGCCCATCGCGTATCAATGCTACTTCTTGAGGCTGTGGCTCCTTCACTTTTACAATCATCTCAGCTGTTCCCCAAACTTCATCCGCTGTGGAAACTATCTGCGCGCCAGTAGATTCGTAAAGGGAATCGTCGTATCCACTTCCAAGTCCAGCGCCCGCTTGGATCAGAACCGTGTGTCCATTTTGGACGAGTATCTCAGCCCCTACTGGGCGCATACCTACTCGGTATTCATCTTTTTTTACTTCAGTGGGTACACCAACAATTGTCATAGCGAGTCTCCTTCATTTCTCACAAGCAGGGGGTATGATATCGGCACATTGCCATTGCGACCAGCGGCTACGCGTATCTGGTACACTCACGCACCCGATAGTCCCAAGGAACCGCTCTAAAGGAGAGACTCAAAAGATGTTATGTAGATTAATCAGTTTTGCAGCCATACTGCTTTGCGTGACATTCCCTGCGATGGCAGACAGCAGAGCGACAGTTATTGAAAAACTCAAAATTCAACCGCGAATGGTAGTGAGCGATGATGCAAAATCGTGGCGTAGTTTTTTTGATGCCTGTATTTCCATTTCCCCTCCACCGAGTCCTTTGAGTGACACATTCAATATGAATACAGTGTGGCCACGCATGGTTGGTTGGTCAGCAGTTTCGGAGTGGGCATCTGAAAACGAACATATGGAAGATATCTTCATTGAAGCAACAAGGCGAGCAATCATCGGTTTGCCGTACGGCCGCGAGAATGTACCCGAGAATTATGCATCGCAAAATGTAATTGCTGATATCGGGGCTGATGGACATTTGAATAACTATGACTTCGGCTACATACAAATGGTTCAATTAGCATGTCTTTGGGCAACAGCCGAATCGTACGTTCTCTTTGAAGAGGGCGAAACAGATCGAGCGATGCAACTCATGATGTCTGAGATGATTGTTCTCCGAAAATTTTGCGACAGGGAGTTCCTTAAGGAAAAAATTACGTTCATGGATATGCTCGGCGATGCACTGGCAAACTCCAGAGATATGTTTTACACCTATCGCTTGGACATTATGCCAACACAATTTAGACGGTTTGCGAAAGAGTGGCTCCCAAATATACGTGTGGGTCCGACGTCTTTATTGATGCCCGTTGGTGATCAAATATTAGGAGAATCGCTTTTGGCAGACTTGTTTAATGAACAAGGCATGGCAGATTCATCTAAGTTCGACCAAGTGCTTACGCAAATGCAGGTCGAAGTTGAGCCATTGACCAGCTTTGGAGCGAAGCGCTACTGGACCAATATGGCAGAGTTGCATCGCGGTGAGGGTGATTCCTTGAAGCGAATGAAAATGATTTACGACGACTGGTGGAGAAGGTGGAAGTTGCGCTTTTTCCATCCAATGCTTACAACACCAACGCAATTTGAAAACGCAAACGCAGTGAATTACGCAGCTGTAAAAATGATTGTGCGAGACACAGAAGAGTTGTTTGTTAAACGTAAAACGCTTCTGACTCAAATGAATGGGACCATCGTTTCAGCAGCGCTCTGTGGGTACAGCAATCAATTTGGTGAGTATCCATCTAGTATCAAGAAAATGTATGCACAGTTACTTCATCGAATAAATAACTTGGATCCGATGCGCAAAAACGAGATGCGAAATGACTCGGACTGGGATTTGTATATAGGTCCTGCGGGGCAATTTCACTATCGATTGATTGAAAAGAAGACTATGATTAGTACATTGCGTGGTAATGTTGCAATTGAAAGTGGCGAATGTCTTTTGTATGGGATTTCTCAAAACGGAGAAAACGATGGTGGGACTGACGCAGATTTGGACACGATTATTTGGCCACCTCTGAAAACCCTCGAACGAAATGCAGGATTGTTGAAGTAACGTATGTCCGAAGTTGAAAACGTAGTCATTATTGGTAGTGGACCTGCGGGTTGGACTGCTGCGATTTACGCAGCACGGGCTGACCTTAATCCACTAGTTGTTGTTGGTGTTCCAAAAACCGTTCCATCTATAGTCTTACCCGGCGGCCAACTCATGTTGACAACTGAAGTTGAAAATTACCCTGGTTTTCCAGAGGGAATCACAGGCCCTGACATGATGGTGGCGTTTCAAAAACAAGCTCAGAGATTTGGAACTCGAATCCGTAACGATGATATTGTTTCTTGTGATTTTTCAAAAAAGCCCTTTGCACTTGAAACAGATAAAGGTGAAACAATTTTGGCGAACGCAGTGATTATCGCAACGGGTGCAACCGCAAATTGGTTGGGCTTAGAAAACGAGATGCGCCTCGCTCGAAGCGGTGGCGGCGTAAGCGCATGTGCTGTCTGTGACGGAGCATTGCCAGCATTTCGAGGCCAACCCCTTGCAGTTGTTGGCGGTGGGGACAGCGCGCTTGAAGAGGCGAGTTATTTAACCAAGTTCGGTTCAAAGGTATACATCATTCATCGCCGCGATGAATTTCGTGCGTCAAAAGCAATGCAGCAACGAATCTTTGATGCTCCAAACGCAGAACCTCTTTGGAACAAAACTGTTATAGACGTCCTTGGTGATGATGTCATAACAGGTGTCTTACTGAAAGATACGGTCACAGGAGAAGAGTCAACCTTAGATGTGCGCGGGCTTTTTGTTGCAATCGGGCATACTCCAACGACGGGATTCCTCGATGGAACTGGTATTGAACTTGATGATGCGAAGTACATCGACTTAAAAACAAGAAGCAGCAAGACGAATATTGATGGCGTCTTTGCAGCAGGCGATGTTGCTGACTCAACGTACCGGCAAGCCATCAGTGCAGCAGGTATGGGTTGTATCGCAGCCCTTGATGCCGAACATTATTTATCCAGCGATTGTTAATGTTCTCTGAGTAGAAATTGATAGTTCCGTTGCGGGCTCAAGCGTTAATCGTCAGGCGCAAGTTTAGTTATGATTTTTGCGCCAACGGCGTCCCCCCAGACATTTACTGCAGTTCTGCACATATCAAGGATACGATCTACGCCGATGATGATACCGATAGCAGCAATAGGTAGGGGGCCAGTTGCGCTTCCAGTCAAGTTCATATTGACGGCTGAGATAACGATGACCATCGTGACTAAGCCAGCAGAGGGGATACCCGCAGCGCCAATTGCAGCAAGGGTCGCTGTGATTACAACGATGACGAGTTGTCCAAACTCCAACTCAATACCAAAGAGTTGAAACAAAAAGACAACGGCTACGGCTTCATACAACGCCGTGCCATCCATATTAATAGTCGCGCCTAAGGGGAGCACAAAGTTTGCTGCTCTTTTTGAACAACCGCCCTCATTCTCGGCGGTATCGATAGTCACTGGTAGCGTTGCAGAACTCGAGTCTGTACCAACGGCTGTCATGAGTGCGCGTTTCATTTGCCACATGAATTGGTATGGGTTTTTCCTTGAAAACAGATAGAGCACAAGCGGTAAAACGAGGAAACCGTGGACTGCAAGCCCGACTAATACCGTCACCATGTACATTCCAAGTGGACCTTTGATTGAATCAAAGCCAATTTTACCAACGGTCCATGCTACGAGGAAGAAGACACCAATCGGAGTAAGCCAAATAATCCAGCGAACTAAAATCATGAGCCCTTCAAAACAAGCGTTGCAGATGTCTCTTGCGGCTTTCGTTTTATCGCCGCCGGCTGCAAGCGCTAGACCAAACGCAATTGCAAACACGATGATGCCAAGTGGCTGTACTTTCACCATGTCATCTAAAATATTGACAGGAATGAGTTGGTACAGGATGTTCATCCAAGCAGAACCAAGGTCATTCGCCGCCCCCTGCGTTGCTCCAATCACGTGCGCGGTTCCAATGAGTTCTTCTTGTACACTTGCTTGTAACACTCCCGGCGAAATCCAAGTTACAAGGAGGGTGCCAAGGGAGACAGCCATGAACATGGTCGCAAGGTAATACACTAGCGTTGCGCCACCTACTTTTCCAAGTTTAGATGGATCTCCGATGCGGGATATTCCTGAAATGACACTGAAGAATATCAACGGCACTACGAGAAGTTTTAAGGGTCTAATTAAAACAAGGTCGCCCGCTGCTTTGAGCCAGTGATCGCCATCAACGACCGTGCCAGTTGCAAAAAGACCAAACTCCCCGAAGAGTGCGCCTGCAACAAGCCCAACGAGGATCAACAATGTCAAAATATTCGTACTTCTATGTGTCATGCCTTGTACCCTACCCGATATGCGTGGTATTGCAGGTATCTTGAGGAGAGATGGTGGCCCTGTTCCACAAAAGTGGGGCAGAATTCTTGAACAATCACTTTTGCTTGGTGGGACGATGACGTATCGTTTTGAGGATACCGTCCCAATTGCGCACGGTAATCTACATATTCTTCTCCTCTCAGGGTCATGTCAAGGGTCATGTCAAGGGTCATGTCAAGGGTCAGACCCTAAGGCAGTGGATGGAGAGGTAGAAGGCGAATGCGCGTATGCACGTTGGAATGAGGAAACCTTGGAATTAGAACTTGGTCGAACGGGCACGGGGCAGAAGTCGCTCTATTGGCTTGATTTGTCCAAAGTTGGGGATGGGCTGTTGTTTAGTACGAATCCATTGCCGCTCCTAGTCATAGCTCGCGAATTGGAGTTGCTAAACGACACATTACATGAGGGAGTGCGTAGATATTTGCGAGACGGATATGTACTGGAAGGCGGTGGTCTACTTGCCCCACTATATTCGATGCCAATTCAACACAATAGAGCATTCACCCAATCAGCGATGACTACATTGCAGTGCGATTTTTCTACAACGCCTGCGGAGGATGTTCAAACGCTCGTTCACATTTTAGGAACACCATTTGCTAATCCTGATTTACTCTCAACGCTACAACAATACCGATATGCAAAAGACATTGGTTGCAATCTTGTCGATGGTCTTGTTATTAAGCAATCGACTCATTTTCTAGATCGAGTAATACGATGTAAAAAAGAAGATAAGCAATTGCAAAACCATCGAAGAGCAGCGAGAAGTATAGAACTAGGTGCGGTTGCAAGGTATGTCGGTATCGACCTAACTATCTCTGCTCAATCCGAACGAATACAACCGCTCACTTTTCCACTCGCTGCTTGGCTTCGCAGTTCTCACAGCCAACTCGGTCAACTTGCTGGCGATACGTTGCATTTGCCAAATGTATTTGGTACTCTTCCGGTTGACCAAAACGAGTGCATCAGAAAACTCAACGCGCACCAAAGTGGTGAGAAAAATAATGCACTTGAATTGTTTGCGCTACTTACGCTTGCTCTGTGGTCTCAACTGGTTGACGCATGATGATGCCAAGTTCATCGAGCTGTGCAGGGTCAGCAGCGCCGGGCGCTTCGCACATAAGATCTGCACCAGTTTGTGTTTTTGGAAATGCGATGACATCACGTATGTTGTCCGTGCCAATCATCATCATGACAAGCCGGTCAAGACCAAATGCAACGCCGCCATGAGGTGGTGCGCCAAATCGAAGTGCATTGAGTAAGAAGCCGAACTTATCTTCAGCTTCTTCATCGGACAGACCAAGTAAACCAAACACCTTAGACTGAATTTCAGGAGTGTGGATACGAATAGAACCACCGCCAACTTCGGCACCATTAATCACAAGGTCATACCCAGACGAGAGACAATTAACAGGGTCTGATTCAAGGATTTCGAGATGCGATTCTAGCGGTGCGGTAAACGGGTGGTGTTCGCTTACCCAGCGCTGCGCGTCTTCATTCCAATCAAACATTGGAAAATCAATAACCCAAAGACCTCTGAACATATCTTTTGGAATGAGATCGAGTTCTTTTGCAACCGCTAATCGAACTTCACCAAGTGAAACACAAGCGACTCGGTAGGTTCCAACGCCAAACATTACGATGTCGCCATCTTCAAGACCTAATGCATCAACAAGTTCGTCCTTGATTGGTTCAACGAACTTCGCAACACCCGTGGTAAATTCGCCCCCTTGGTACTTCACAACAGGAAGTCCACCTGCACCGTATGTTTTTGCAACTTCTGCAAGCGCATCGGTTTTTTTGCGCGAGAGTTTTTCTGCACCACTTGGAACGCGCATTGCTTTTACGGTTCCACCAGAATCGCACGCTTCTTTGAACACTTTAAAGTCGGTTCTAGCTGCGATATTCGTGACATCTTTCAATTGCAAATCAAACCGAATATCAGGTCGATCCGACCCATAGTTGTTCATCGCATCTTTCCAAGACATTTGCGGTAAGTCGCCAAGATCAATGCCACCAACTTCTTTATATAAGCTTGAAGCAAACTCGCTCATAATCGCAAGAACGTCGTCTTGATCAACGAAACTCATCTCAAGGTCAATCTGAGTGAACTCAGCTTGCCTGTCAGCGCGTGGATCTTCGTCGCGCAAACATTTGCAAATTTGCAGGTACTTATCACATCCTGCGACCATTAAGATTTGTTTGAAAATTTGTGGGCTTTGGGGCAATGCATACCACTGTCCTGCTTGGTGCCTTGAAGGCACAATAAAATCGCGAGCACCTTCGGGCGTAGGTGTTATGAGCAGAGGCGTCTCAATTTCAAGAAAGTCACGGTCTGCAAAAAAGTTACGTGTGAATTGGGTAATTTTATGCCGAAGGGCAAGGATCTTTTGCATCGTAGGTCTTCGAAGATCTATGTATCGATACCGCAACCGGTGTTCTTCGCCAATTTTATCCGCATCGTGGTCATCAGGAAGTATTGGCAATTTTGCTGTGCGGTTAATGATTTCAATTTCTTTAGCAACAAGTTCGATATCGCCAGTTGCGAGTTTTGTATTGGGTTTTCCATCTCGTATGCGCACGGTGCCTGTAACGCTAACAACGTCTTCCCGTCGTAGCGACGCGCCTAACTCCATCACGTTTTCAGGGGTATCTTCCCCATCGAACACGACTTGGGTTAAGCCATATCGGTCACGTAAATCGATAAATACAAGACCTTTGCCTTGGTCGCGGTAGGTGTTTACCCAGCCACTGAGCGTAATCGTCTTTCCAGCAAATTCTTTGCGTGGGTCGCCACATGTACATGTTCTTTTGAGCATTCGGGTATTGTACCTCCCTTGGAATAGATGTAGTGGAACAGACAACAAAGACAATTCTAATGACTGCCTTTGAGCCAAGTGGAGACGCGCTTGGAGCAATGGCAGCCCAAGGTCTCAAAGAAATTGACTCAAGTATTCATATTGTTGGGCTTGGTGGCTCTTTAATGGAAAGTGCGCAAGTGCAACTTCTCGCACACACAACAAAAGAAGCAGCGATGGGGGTTGGCGCGATTTCAGAGATTAAGAGAATCAAGCGGCTCGTCGGAGTCGTTGAGTCGTGGATAAAAGAGCACAAACCTGATGTTGTTGTTGCTGTAGATTCTCCTGCTGCGAACTGGCCAGTTTGCAAGGTTGCAAGAAAATATGGTTGCACTGTTGTACATCTCGCGGCACCGCAACTTTGGGCGTGGGCTCCATGGCGGATTAATAAAATGAAACGGTTAAGCGATCACGTGATGTGTCTTCTTCCCTTTGAAGAAGAGTGGTTTGCATCACGTGGTATGCCTGCCACATTCATTGGACACCCAGCGATGGTTTGTCACTCCAAGAAGGTGTTGGCTTTACCAAGCGGTGATCCAAACATTGTTTTACTTCCGGGTTCACGCAAACGTGAAATTACAAAAAACTTGCCGATGCAACAAGAAATACTTGCGCGTATTTGTGCTGAATTTTCTGGAACGGAAGCCGTCATCGCTTGCAGGGGAGAAGACAAAGAGCGAGTGCTTCCGTTTGCTGGGGATTTGCAAATTGTGTCAGATGATTTGCCAAGTGTGCTGGACTGGGCGGATCTAGCACTGAACGTATCTGGCACAGTATCCTTGCATATCATGCAACACGCCACGCCGATGATTGGTATGTACAAGGTGAACGCACTTTCGATACTCGGTTCAAAAATCATGCTGAATACACCGAACCGTCTATTGCCAAACTTGATTGCTGGGGAACGTGTTGTGCCGGAGTTTATCCCATGTGGGAATATATCTGGGCATCTTGCCACTACTGCAATT
>JACNLR010000170.1 GCA_014381385.1 Planctomycetota bacterium
GCCTGCGTCTTGCAACTATGCGTCGTGTAGGGTATGCCCTTAGCGTTGGTCGCCAGCCAGTCATTGAAAACGCAATAGCCGGCGTAAAATGTGAACCAATCGAGCTGTTGCCACTCGATGTGGATGCATCACTCGTTGGTTCTGCGATGGATCTACTTGGTGTCCGTGGCGGTGAGGTGCAATCTCTTGACCAGCGTGGTGATCGGATGCATATCGAATGCGAGATACCAGCGCGTGGTTTGATAGGGTTGCGAAGTCATATGCTCACTGCAACAGCAGGCGAAGCCGTTATGTACCACTGCTTTCACAAGTATGCTCCTGTGCGAACGACTGTTTATCGAAGGGCAAATGGCGTTCTAATCGCGACCGCCCCTGGCCAAGCAACGACGTACGCCATGTTAAATATATCACAACGTGGTATTCTTTTTGTTGAACCCCAAGATGTTATTTATGGCGGGCAAATTGTAGGTGAAAATTCGCGCGACAACGACCTAGAAGTAAATGTCATCAAAGGCAAGGCGTTTTCAAATGTACGCGAATCTAACAAGGAAGCAACCACTGTTTTGAAAACATCCCGTGAAATCACATTAGAGTCTGCTCTGGAATATATTCAAGACGACGAACTCGTTGAGATTACACCTGATGCTATCCGAATTCGTAAAAAAGAGTTAAGCGAATCGAAACGAAAACAGTTGGCGCGCAAGAAAAAATAACTTTACGGGCATTGCCCCCAGTTTCCAACAACTGTTAGCAAGTCAGAAACATCGACAGTGCCATCACCGTTTACATCTGCAGAGCCACCTGGTTGTCCCCACTGATCGATAACTGCGAGCAAGTCATTGACGCCGACATTACCGTCGCCGTTAATGTCTTCTGGGCAGGGGATATTCTATAAAGAACGGCGTTTACGCAAGAATCCTTGTTTGAAATGTGATTGCATACGTAATAAACGTATTAACAGTCGCCAAATTGGCTCAGTACAATAATAAGATCGGTAACGTTTACTGTACCATCGCCATCAAGGTCTGCAGGCAAGGGGTCTTGTGGCGGGCTGGTGGCTCCCCACTGACTAATTAGAGTTAACAAGTCGTGAATATTCACGCTGCCGTTGCCGTCGAAGTCAGCCAAGCACTCGCATTCATCCGGTATATTGTTTGCGTTTGTATCTAAACTGTTCCCTTGAATAATATCGATGTTGTCATCTATGCAATTCCTGTTGCAATCAAAGGCAAACTCTTCGTCTTCAACAACTCGAAGAATCTGATCTGCAGTTAAGCCGACAGTTGTTTGGGTGATTCCAGAAGGCCATTTGATAGTTACTTCGTCAATGGTCTCACTTAAGCCCAAACCAAAATGGACACGCATCATATTTTGAGCGTTGTAGCCACTTCCGCTTTGTACTTCACGCATTTGATGGACGACTACTTGCTCAGCATTTCGGTGCGTGATAGAAATCCTTGCGCCGATTGCAGAACGATTTGTAACTACTCCACACAATTCAAACTCAATCCAGTGATTGCCGTTTTGATTCACATTGCGAAGCAGTTGGTTTTGACCAACTCCTGCATATTCATTGACGCTTCCGCCAACAGTGTAAAGATCGACCCAGCCGTCGTTGTCATAATCTGTCCACGAAGCGGAGTCGCCATTGAAGGGGGCTTCTGCAGGTGTGTTTGCGCCAACTTCATCAAACGTCAAATCACCATTGTTATGGTAAAGGCGGTTCGGAGGTCCAGCAGTACCGAACGAAACCGTATACAAATCTAGAAAACCGTCGTTATCGTAATCAGCCATAGACACGCATCTGGTTCGTACATTTTCAACTATGCCAGCCGATTCTGAAATATCTGTAAAGGTTCCATCTCCGTTGTTTACATAGAGAATGTTATAGCCTGGATGATCAGAGCCTACTTGGTTGCCCACAATGATATCCATATGCCCATCGTTATTGATGTCTCCCCATGCGACGCCTCTCCCATGTCCAATGTCGTTCACCCCGGCCGCAACAGCCACATCTGTCCACGTACCATCCCCGTTGTTTTTGAAGAGTGAGTTCGTGCGCGATGCAACAGTGGAATTATCTTCTGCGCCATTGACTACGTATACATCGCAGAGGCCATCGTTATTATAATCAGACCATGCAACGCCTCTGCCTTGTCGAAATGAACCCTGAAGTCCACAGTTTACATCAAGCTCAAAAGTATTATCACCTTGGTTGAGCATGAGGCGGTTTTTAAGATAATCACCACCTGAAATTGCAACAAATAAATCTACAAAACCGTCGTTGTTTGCATCTTGCCAAGAGACCCCCCTTGGAAGCAACCAATACATTGCAAGAGGGTCACCATTGGTGATGTCCGTAAATTCTCCAACTGCATCTTGATGCACTAAGTGATTTATGTCTGTGCCATAGTTTGTGCTTTGGCCAACGAATAAATCTGGTAGCCCATCGTTATCAATATCAGCCCAAGCTGAGTGGTGGGATAAATCTGGACCTACTCCAGAGGCTTCGGTCGTAACTTCGATAAATACATTGCCGTCGACATTTTTTAGCAATTGATTTTGCGAGCCTAAAAATTGCCCGTCCGTAAAAAGTCCGAAATGAGATAAGTACAAATCTAAAAAACCATCGTTGTCGTAATCACACCAAGCGGAACCGCGGTGATTGTCATGGTTTGCGCCAGCTACAAGTGGAGTTGTAACGTTATCCCAAAGTGAGTTGATTGTAGTATTTGCAACCGTTGGAGCGGATGTGGTAATCTTCACTTTGGAAGTAGTTGGTGGTTTTTGCCAACTTGTTCCAAGCATACAAAGGCATGATAGAACGACAGGAACCCCTAATACTATGTCTTTCATTCTCTTCTTCATCTCTTTACACTATAAACCTGATGTGCCCAGAGTCAAGGTGAATTAAGGTACTTTCGCGTTAATGCCCTAGTATTGGGGATGGTAATCCAGTTTGCAGTCCGGTAATGAAAAATTAGTCTTTGTCGATGAATCCTAGCAAACAGCTCTACTTAATGTCATAGGACGCATAATCAGTCCACTGGTTTTCATCTTCGCCACGAACTAGGCAATTTGTGGGAATGACGCCGCCTGTCACTAGCTTCTTCACGAGTTGCGCGTGCATTGGACCATCCACATTTATTCAACTTAGGGCGATTGTACCTTGATTAGTTCACGGATGAATCGGACTGTCCCTAAGGGGAATATTTTAATTAGGTTGGTGTCTCTTGAAGTCGATAGTTTTGTGTGTGTTTTAGTACCAGAAAGAGAAGCTGATTGCCAGTAGTCGCTGTTATGTTTGTAATTGTATGTCACTTTAAACTCAGATAAGAATATGTCTGTGGGATCAAAAGTTTTGTTTAATTTTTTTGCTTCAATTGTAAGTACAACAAAATTAATTCTATTTCGGATGTCATACGAATATTCAACATGTATATCGTATATATACGAACGTGCATTACCGTTGACGATTATGTTTGATTCGCCTACACCATGCAGAGTCCCCAATCTATCATTTTCATACCCAGGTTTGAAACGAATGTAACTGGCTTTGCTATCTTTATCTGAAAACACTTCAACTGCTGTGGGTTTGTTTTGCTTGTCATATTCCCAACGAAGTACCTCAACACTGTGTTCGCCGCGTTTATCAAACCACGCGGCGTTGGTGGGTCTATTTTGTTTATCTCGCTTAAAAGCAATTGAGCGATTCGAGCCAATAATCTTGCTTATTGTATTGTCTTTATCTTGGATTAAAGTAATTTCGCCAGGGATTAATGAAGATTCAGAAAAAAGCCAAGGAATTTCTGGATTCTTTGTTGTTAAATCCTTACCTATCCAATTGGTTAGTCCCATCCATTTGCCGATATATAAAAGTTCTTTGTTTTCCCAAGTTCGCTTTGGCGAAAATTCATCTAATTCCCAGCACCATGTTTCTTCTCCGAATTTGATTGTGTTGTAGTACCCTTTGACTGCGATGTAATCTGCAATTATTGGATTTTGAACAGTAGAACCACCCGTGACAAATTCGATATCAGAGTGCATGGTTGCTTTCGCATCTACTAAAAACACTTGAGGCATCCAAACTCCTGGGTACCATTGGAATTTGTTTCTTCCTAAACCGGTTATCTGTGGGTCAACATGAGCTCCAAAAATGGGAATATTTAATTGCTTATGTATCCAAATCGGCCCATGCTCAGGTGCCTTCATTTTCGGCGGCAAAATAGGAGTTGATATGCTTGTTGCGTCTGTGTTTTGGTTTGCGCCGCCTTTTGGTTTATCGATAGACGAAGGTGGATTTTCTGTTTCTAGGAGGTTTTCGACGAGTTCATTTATTGGATTAGTTTTGTCTACTCCTATAAGCAGGTATACAATTGCAAAACATGATACGAAAGTTATAGCGATAACTGAAAATATGATTGTTGTTGTTCTATAAGGCGAGCGTAACCTGTGGTTCTCAATCGTAAATACGTGGGAATGGTGCTTAGATTTATCTGCAACAATAGGACAAATCGGTTTATCGTTTTCTTCCTCAATTTCTTCCTCAATTTCTACATGCTCTTGCTGCTGAGCTGCGGGTAATTCCACAATGTCTTCTTCTTCGTTAAGGATTGGATTGCGTAATTTAACAGTTGCATTTCCTATTTTTTTCTTGATGAATTGATAGGAATCAAAGTCGCACCATTCAGATTCATCTTCGCCACGAACTAGGCAATTACTTGGCACAAGACCTTCACGGACTAAATCTTGTACGCGCGTCGCGTGCATTGGACCATCAGTTTTATCTTTGTCCCACTTTACAAACAACCGTTGCAGTGGGGTGCTTATTGTTATAGATCTGAACTTTTCAATTTGGATTGGTGC
>JACNLR010000115.1 GCA_014381385.1 Planctomycetota bacterium
GGCGGTTGGCGGGGGAAAGAGCCAAGCATCTCTGCCTCAGGGGTGGGCGGCGGAGTTGGTGTCCGCCACCAACGAAGGTCTCCAACAGGATCTCCAGGCAAACCGCCAGGCGGTGGATCGGGCCATCGCCACCCATGCGGGGAAAGACAATTTCTCCTCTTTTTATTCCCAGATCTTGCGGAGTTGGTAACACACATTTGCTGCAGGCGATTTGCAAACATGCTGCGAAAACCTCACGTGGCAAAGTTCGGTACGTCACAGCAGAACAGTTCACAAATGAATTTATCGCAAGCTCTAGGTGTGGCGAATTTGCACGGTTCAGGACTCGGTACCGAAACCTCGATTTACTTGCTATCGACGACGTCCATTTTGTTGCAAGCAAAATTAAAACACAAGAAGAACTTCTCCATACAATCGATGCTGCTGGGCTGCGAGGCGCAAAACTTGTCCTTGCCTCTGACGAAGACCCTAGGCATGTCAGAAGACTAAATAAAGCACTTGCGAACCGATTTGTAGCAGGATTAATCGCTGAGATCAAACGTCCTGACAGAGCTACGCGTTGCAGTATCATTACAAGGCTTGCCCAGCGACAGTGCATACAGCTCTCCGAAGGCGCAGTTGAACGACTTGCTAGCCAAGCACTTGGGTCCATTCGCGAAATTGAGGGCACTGTCACACGCATACGCGCAACAGCGTCTCTGTTGATGAGCAACAGTACTTCTGCAATCGGCTCAGATATTGTTGAGCGTGTGCTCAGAGCAACACCAGCAAATTCTTTACCGATTCGAATCGCTGATATTGTCAGTGCAACGTGCTCGCGATCAAATCTGACTATCCAAGATTTACGGGGCAGTTCCAGGACATCAACCATAGTCTTCTGGAGGAGCGTGGCTTCCTATCTGGGAAGACAGCTTACGTCATTGAGTTATCCTGAGCTCGCTACTGCGCTAGGTCGAAAAAACCACTCGACAGTTCACGCCGCTGTTAAAAGAATCACACAACATCTTCAAAGTAAAAACACCTCAATTACCATCGGAAACGATATTATTGAACTACGAGAAGTCATTGATCAACTTTCGTGGGCTATCCGCTCCAATGCAAATTGTGCAAGCAATAAACCGCAATCCGAACGGAATCGGCGAGCGGAATAAGGGATGCATGGTGCCCGTCAAAAGGATGTGGTGGGTCCTCCATGCGCCTCCTGAAAAATGTAGAAATTTCTGATTTTGATGCTACAATCAACAAATGCGATTCGCCCTTTTTGTTGTAGCTACCACCTCATGCGCCTTGAGTGCAAATGCGCTTTGTGCTAGTGGTTCGGATTATTCAGAGGCAGCGATTCGCCAATTACAGGCAGCAACAAAAAAACAGCGCAGCGGGCAACACCTGCTCAATTTAGCCTCGCTTAGAAGTTTAAGAGATTCTGCACTTCGACCCTTTTTTTCGCAGTTTACACAACACCCTGAATGGACAGTTCAAGTCCACGCCGTGCTTGGGCTTGCAGAACTCAGTGACGAAAAAACTGTCGACCCATGGTTAGTGCAACAAATTGCACCAACTGCACGCGAGTACTTAATAGCACAAGCACTTGACGATGATCTCATCGGGCAAGAGCAAATGGAAGCACTCATCAAGTGGGAGCCTCTAGAACCTACTCCTAAGCTTCTCCTCCTTGCCGATTTACTAGCAATGGGCGTTGAAGTCGACGACCAAATGGTAAAAGAGTTAACAAGTTCAACAGATTTGAGTGTGTCCCTGTTCGCTTCTTTGCTCTTTCAAGATCCAGACGTACTAAAAGAAACGACACAAAGTTTACGCCGAGCAACTCGAAGTGACCGAGACGCCGCACTCAAAAGAACTTTCCGACTCATCCGGCAATATTCCTACATCGAAGCAATACCTTGGCTTGTTTCTCTCATCGATGATCGCTCAGTTATACTCACCCCCACACAAAGATATTGGACTCTTTTTGCTGTACTTGCTGTAGATAAAGATATTGGTCTAGAAATCTGGAATAGAGAGTTCTCGTTTGAACCAGATAGAAAAGATCAAGTTCGTTACTTCTTGCTCCTTCTTGAAGCGGGCATTTACCCAACGCCAGAGATACGAGATCGCCTGATGATTTCGTTAGACGATCCACTCCTTGGTAATATGTTTACTTCTGGAAAAATCAATGGCGATCCTGCTGCTGTAACTCCAGAAATGATCGATTCGCTGAGTGAACTTGTCTTGCAAGGGCACCGCGCTTCAACAGATTGGGCTTTTCGAATTGCAAGAGACTCGTTAACGGATGACCAGGCGAAACAATTTTACGAAAAACTTTCAAAAATCTCCGAAGATGCAAACTCAAGGCGTAAAGAAGCAGCGATTCGTTCATTCACCGAGTTGATTCGAGTGGCACCTGCTGCTGCATGGGATATTTTGCGTGAAACAAAAGACGACAGTCAACAGCAAAAATTACTACTGCTTGCAATGTTGCAGATTGCTGATGAAGAAGCCGTGCAAGAGGCTTCGAAACTTCCAAGAATTGGTGTCAGCAGAGCTGATGTACTCACGCTCCTTCTCATTGCTCGTAGCACAACACCTCTGCAAGAGAAAGACCAAGAATACCTAGGCATAATTGCAGCGGGTGGAGGAAACGTAAGCCCTGCACTTGAAACACAAGCAGCTTGGCTCTACCTAAGGCGAGTGGGTCTCGCGGACAAGGCGCTCGCAGCAGTAAGTACACGCTAACCACGCACTTTTTTACACACGCTCTTTTCACCACCTTAAAATAATCCAGTGACTTCAAATATACCTCTTAGTTGTGCAAATATAACTGACCGTGAAATTCACGCGGCAACAGATGCTATGTGCAGTGAAACGCTGTCTCTTGGTCCTTGGACCAACCGTTTTGAAGAAACAGTGGCACAGCATGTACAAAGTAACTACGCAGTTGCAACAAGCTCTCCGTACACTGCAATGCAATTAACACTAGAAGCGCTCCATATCGGAGTGGGCGACGAAGTCATCGTGCCATCGTTTGCATTCCCAGCAGCAGCGGCCAGCATAATCAAACTTGGTGCAATCCCTGTCTTTGCTGATTGCGATCCTAGAACGATGAACATGGATGCATCCGATGTTGCTGCAAAACGTTCAGAAAAAACCAAGGCAATAATTGCTACGCACATATTCGGCAACCCCGCTGGCATAGACAACATAGCAAGCATTGCGCAAGAACAGGAAATTCCACTCATTGAAGATGCTGCGCAAGCAATTGGGTCAAAACTCAATGATAGACGCGTTGGATCCTTTGGTAGAGTTGCAATTTTTGCATTCCATCCGACATCACCGGTTACAAGTGTAGATGGCGGTGTTATCGTTACAGACGACGATACGCTTGCTAAGGAATGTAAACTGCGCCGCAACCATGGTCTTGCTAGTGACCCCACGATTACAACGAATGAACTACATCGTGTACGAACGGATGAACTCATGCATACAATCGGCTATGGGTTCACGATGAGTGAAATCCACGCTGCAATCGGTGTTATCCAGATGGAACGGCTTGTTGAAATAATGGAGAGGCGTAGCCGCATCGCACAGTGGTATACGCGGCGGCTCGGTGGAATTGCTGAAATCTCATGCCCAACTGTTGAACATGGTGTTGAAATGAGTTGGGGAAGTTTTGTCATTCGCCTCAGCGACAACTTTTCTCGAGACGAACGCGACGAAGTTATCCGAGGCTTACACCGTCACGATATCGGCGCTGCAGACTTTTATCAATCAATTCCAACCATTCCACTCTTCGCAGAGTACACCAACGGGAACGCATGCCCAGTCTCTTCCTCGATATCACAGAGAACAATTGCACTCCCTTTTTACACTTCGATGACTAAAAGGGATGTAGATGTCGTCAGCCAAACGTTAGAGTTGATGCTTGTACGAAACAGTTTTTCAGATTCCTAACTGCGGGTGGTAACGCCAAGTTGCACTTTTTTTGCAACTTCGACAATTGGCAAATCGTTACCAACTTCTTCTCTTGCAACAATCGCATGCAGCACTTCCATTTTTCGTGTGCCTGCCAGTGCGTCTATAGCACGCTTTGCCAAAGAGTGCTCCATTTGAAGAATGATTTGCGCTTCTTCTGCTGGCGTGCCTTCGTATCGCACGATAACGATTTCTTCTTTTCTTCTACGGCAGTCTTGCAAAGATCCAGAAATCAACAGCGCAAAAAGTCCAAACAAAACAACAATTTGCTTCGGTGAAGGTTCACTTGTTTGTGCAGTCGCAATCGCCGTTGGTATATTTTGGATAATAGCGATTTCAACTTTTGCATTTGGCGCAACGGTGTACACAAAATCAAGCAGAACTTGCTTCGCTGCATCGATACTGCCAATTTGTTTTGATGTTCTATCTATCCAATTCTGTGGTACCGATACTCGAATAAACGGTGTTCCTTCGTCCATCCATGGAATGTATTCTGCTATTGCATTGTCACGTTGCATACGAACGGAAATTTGAGCATTAGTCACATCAACTGCGCGCTCAACAGCGCCTTGCATTGCGCTTGCACGTAACAATTTCTTTTCAACCGCTGTAACGAGTAGGCTTGCCACGGATTGTGATGACAGCACAAAAATGGAGATCATTCCTACAAAGGCAAAGAATAGGAACAACAACGTTTCATTTCTAGGCTTGGTAGGGCGTGCCCTTCTGCTCTCGATCAAAAATAATCCTCTCCGCACCCCCATTGCTCAAAACAGACAAAACAAAAGTCGGCGTATCCAAAAACGCCACAAAGAGCAGTATCGGCGAATAAGCACCATTTCCTGCCTTTTTTATGCGGGCTTTTGCACTGTTGCCCGAATTCTCAGAATCAAAAACAGACTTACCGCCACCATCGAAACAAAGAGAAGCGTCGTGACAACCGAACTCCCCGCTTTCTTCCGCTCGTTTAGAATAATGGGCGCAGAAACGGAGCCAGATGGCCAACCAATATCAATCAGGGTGATGATACCCTTGCGCTGAACACCGATTACCGTAATTCCGCCTGTTGAAGATGAAACCCCCCATCGCCCTTTGGGCGTTGCAAACGATGCAATCTCAACCAACCCACCACGGCGTATACCTCGTAAAGTTATGTTGCCATTTTGCGATGTTACGAGAATTGGCCAATCCTCGTGGCTTAGTAATTGAACAAGTTTCCCTTCGTATGTAAACGCATCCCCTTCTTGCCAACTCCCCTCTTTTAAAGTCCACATCACACCACCTGTATCGCTTGGTACTACAGCAATTAACTGGCCTTGTATCTGCGCAATGCGTGCATGTTTGCCTTGGAGTAAGGGCAACGGTTCCCATTTTCTATCACGAAACTGCGACACTGTAAGTACATCGTTTTGCAAATCTCCAAGGGCCAACGTTGGCAAACCGTCCAATAGTAAAAAATCCGTTGGTTCATTTGCAGTTTCGATAAATGCTTCTAATGTGGACGGATGTAAGACTGATTTTGTGTGTACAGAAAGTTGTAATCTGTACAATCCAACTCCATTCGCCCTATCGATATACCACACTGTTTTCTTGTCGAGTGCTATTGCGAGGGGGCGTCGAGTGAAGAGTTGCAGGACTTCGTATTCTTCCCTTGAAACTCTTTCACACAGTTCAAAATCTACGTCTAGAGGTAATCCTGAAAATGTGGCTTGCGTCGGACTAATATCTCCGATGAACCATGCGCCAGTTTTGTCCCCTGTTAGTGCCAGTGGGGCTTGTAACAACGAACAGGCAAGGAGTACTTCAATCATGTTCTTTGCCGTAATGAATAGAGATCGGACGAAGTGCTTTTTGCAAAAAAGCAAGACTCATCACACGGTCAAACCGTTCTTCAGAAACTACTGTGGAGAGTGTTTCAAAACCAATTTTTATTTCTGTATTCCCACGACTATCAGTTACGTCAATTAATCCACCCGTGATTGGCCAGTGCAATGCATGTAGACCTTCAACTTCGACAGCGATACTTCTTCGATGCGTTGCTTGCGAGACAGCGTCGCCATCTATGACTTCAATCGAAAGTGGTCGATTCGTTGCTGGCTCATAGAAAATTGTCCAAATTCTATTATCAACATCAACAAGTTTTACTACGCCATCTGAAACCGTAAGCAAGCCTTCTGGCAGTGGAGCAAGCCCGAGCATCACCAACGCCATCTTTATATCTGAAAACATTGCGCCTTCACCGTTTACAGTTAACACAGTTTCATCACCTAGCAAGTCGAACAACCAGTATTGATCTTGGTCTCCACCAAACCACAAGATGAGTTCACCAAGTTTTGAAATTCGAAGCGAAACTGCATCCCCTTGTTTCCAAAAATCAAGAGCGCCCTGCTCCATATGGTTGCCATCATCATCGCTCCAACGAAACTCGATTACACCTCTGCCAACGAGTTCTTCAAATTTTTCTGTTCGTTGTGACTGCAACTTTCGAACTTGATTTGGAGATATATCCGTATTTGTTGGCGGTGCACTTGAACGTTGGGAACATCCAACCGCAATGAAAAAAAAGACAAAAATGAGCCTCATCAAAAATCGCCCTGTAAAATTTCGCCCAATTGTTCAGATAAATCTTGAATTTCTTCCTCAGCAATTCCGGGGTTTTTCACTCTTGTGGGCTCGCCATCTGTACCCCTAAATTGGAGAAGCCAAATTTCACCGTCTTGTGCATCCTCGCGCCCGACAAGCTTCAATTTGCGTTTTCGTAACAAGACGAGTGCCAAAATATACCGAAAAGCAACCCGCTGTGGACGCTCATCATCTGCGAGCCGCTCGAACAAATCGGTCAATACGGCATCGTCAATGCCTATTTTCTCCTTTTTATCCGTATCAGAGACGATATACCGCCAGTGGCTAAATAGCCGCTTGGGCCTATTCCCTTGCTCCCAAGCTTCTACGCTAAAGTCAAGCCGATCGAAGCCCTCGTCGTCCTCTCGTTCGCACAATGTCGCCATTGCGGGCTCATTTTTAGCAAGCGGGTTACCCGTAGATGCGCAAACTCCCGTGGGTCGAGAGACGCCTTGTGTGTTTCCAAATCGTGACATATATGAGAATCCTACGGGATAAGCGTATACTTTGAGGATATGGCTTGGAATATTAATGGGTATAACGTATTTGAGACAGCAATCGAGCTGGCGATTATCTGGATAATCATCTTTTTAGCTTTCAGATTCCTGCAGGGGACTCGCGGTGGTGGTGTAATCCGAGGTCTATTTATCCTACTACTACCCCTCTGGTTGCTGCAAATGCTTCCCGCTCGATTGGCTGAATTTGACAGGCTCGATTTTTTTGCTGACCAATTTTTAACTGGTCTGTTCTTACTTTTAATTATTATTTTCCAACCCGAACTCCGTCAAGCAGCTGTGCGAGTAAGTCAATCTGGTTTATTTGCATCCTTCCGAAAAATGTCTACAGTCGGCGGAACGACCATTTCGGCAATTGCAGAAGCTTCTGTTTTCTTGGGCCGCAATCAGTTTGGTGGTTTGATTGCAATCGAAAGAGAAAATAGCACAAGTGACCATGTCATTGGAGGCCAATCCATTGAAGCAGCCGTAAGCTCTCCCCTTTTGCAATCTATCTTTTGGCCAAACAATCCGCTGCATGATCTTGGACTCATCATTAATGGCGATCGCATCACAAAGGCAAGCGTGCAATTCCCCCTCGCGGATGAGTCCGCTATGTTGTCCCAAGACCTCGGATCAAGACACCGAGCAGGCGTAGGGCTATCTATGCGTTGCGATGCACTTGTCATCATCATCAGTGAGGAAACAGGTCGTGTCTCTTTTGCTGACCACGGTGAGTTAATCTTCATTGATCGCGACGACGTTGAAAGTGAACTTTCTAAAAGACTAAACCCAATAAAAGAAGAAGTCGTACAAGAACAATCTGCGGCAGAATCAATGGAGACACCTTCCACAGCGTCGGAGCCCACAGAATGAACAGAAAAGACGACACCATTGCAATTCTATTTGTATCTGCGCTCACCATAATTATTTGGATTTGGGCTGCAGGCAAGACTAAATACACATCGGATGTACTCGTAACACTGTATTTATCGCCAGCAATTGGATCAACGAGCACAATCTCGCCAGAATCCACTTCTATAACGCTTACGCTCTCTGGCGCAAGAGCGGCCGTTGACGCTGCAAAATCTGCTTGCGAGGACGGGTTACACTTAACGCTCAGTGAAGCAGATGAAAAACTGACCTTATCCGAAGTTTCTACAAGAATTGCCGCCCTCGATGCAATCAAAGATACTGGCGCAAAAATTGACGATGTTACTTCACGAGCATTTCCTCTTGCCATTCATACTGTTGAGTTAGTGGAAGCAGCAGTTGAAGTCAGCCTTCCAAATATTACTGTCAGTGGAGATGTGACGGTTGATCCAGCCATCGTAACGTTGCATATCCCAAAAGAACTCCGCAAGACATTACCAGAGGCAATAACCGTCGAAGCGGTCATCAGCGAGTTGGCTATACAACAACTTCAGCCGGGAATTGTGCACAAGAGGGATGCCATCATTCGCGTATCAAAAGAACTAGAACAAGCGGGCGTTACTGCTTCTCCAAGTCGAGTTGAAGTCTCATTTAAAATTCAGTCGAGCACAATAACAAAAGAGTTGGCTCAAGTGCGCGTTCTTATTGCAGGACCCGCCGAAGATTATGCTGCGTATTCAATCACACTTCCAAGAAAAGTTATTCCAAATGTTACTGTAGCGGCAGACACCGAAATTATTGCGGGTATCGAATCCGGCACAGTGAAAGTGTTTGCAATGCTTCGTCTTGCATCAAGCGATTTGGCACAGCGTATTGCTACAAAACGTGTAACTGCGTTTCTCGCTATCCTTGAAGACGGTACCGGTCACGAAGTTGTAGCTTCTGTCCAAGATCCAGCACTTCTAGATATTGAACTTAATATTGAACCCATCTCGCATCAAAGTACTCCGTAATCGAAATATTGCTCTACGTGTTTACACCCAGCGACTAGCGTACCACGCTTTTTTTCCCCTTCGAACCAAAATTGTAGCACCGTGAAGCAGGTCGCCGTTCGTAAGAACTCGGGCAAGTGCATCGTCGCCTATGATTTTTTTACCATTAATGGATACAGATCCGCTTTGTAGAAACTCGCGTGCTTCACGTTTACTTTTGCAAAGTTCCATTTTGGGAAGAAGCTGGACAAGGGATGCTTCTTCACTCCCAAGCGAGCTTTTTGAGAATTCGCCAGCGGGAACTTCTGAAAAAACTTCGCCAAGCATCTTTTCATCAAGCGAGGTAATGTCACCTCCAAACAATGCTTTTGCTGCTTCATTACAACGAACGACGTTTTCATCTCCATGGAAAATTTCTGTCATCGCATCAGCAAGGGCTTTTTGTGCTGCTCGTTGATGTGGCGCTTGCGCGTGCTCTGCTTCGATTTCCTCAATCGTTACTTGATCTAAAAACGTAAACCAACGTAAAAACTTCCCAGCATCATCATCTGAAATGTTTAACCAGTAATGATGGAAAGCAAATGGACTCGTTCGATCATCGGTAAGCCAAATCGCACCAGACTCTGTTTTGCCAATTTTGGAACCATCACTGGCGGTTACAAGTGGGTTCGTAATACCTGCTCCCCTGAAGGTAATTTCAGGAGATTCAATCATATCTCTTCGTATCAAATCTATGCCCGCAACAATATTTCCGAACTGATCACTACCTGCAATTTGAATTGTGCAATCCATTTCGCGACGTAAATGCAAAAAGTCGTACGCTTGTAAAATCATGTAACTGAACTCGGTATAGGAAATACCTTGTTCGCGGTTATTCAGCCGATCCTTCACTGAATCTTTTTGGATCATTGTGTTCACTGAGAAATACTTCCCCACATCTCGCAACACATCAAGAAAACCAAGCTCGCACAACCAGTCAGCATTATTCACAATGACGGCTGCATTCTCGCCCTCAAAATCAAGTACCTTTGAAAAGCAACGAAGTTGTCCTTCTATATTTTTTGCAACTTGCTCTTTCGAAAGCAATTGCCGTTCAGCATCTTTGCCAGAGGGATCTCCGATAAGTCCCGTACCACCACCCATCAATACAATCGGTGTATGCCCTGCGAGTTGCCAGTGGCGAAGCATTTTAATCGGCATGTAATTACCAATTGTTAGTGCATCCTTTGTTGGATCAAAACCGCAATATGCAATTCTGCTACCACTTGTTAGATGCTCCTTGAGTTCATCCCCCCCTGTAGTTTGATGGAGTAACCCACGCCATTTGAGTTCATCAAGAAATTGCATGGTTGTAGTTTACCGCCAGTTTGCGACCTCGTTACGTGTTTGCTTTAGATTCAAGTAAATCAAAAGAAAAACAGGTAACGCCAAATACAGTGGCATCGAAATCACAAGTTGTGCGAGGAACATACCCTGAACATCTGCGTTTTGGCTCACTAATTCCATTCGGGGCGCCCAATTCAACCACGCCGAAGCAATAGTAAACAAAAAATAGAACAAAGACCAATAAAGCAGTGTTACTCTTGCCATTGTAGAGCGCTGCAGCAACGCCATGCCAGAACCTACAAGAACAATTGAAAATACGATATGCAACAGATTCGCAATTGATGCAACCAAAGCAGCGGGCTCTGTTTCTTTTAGTTTGGCTGCTAATTCTTCGCTTAACTCACCCTCGCCAAACGGGATAGCCGTATGCAATTGTTCAATTTCAGCCATACCTGTAAATGCTAAGCAACCACCAAAGAGAGATAACCCCCCCACGACGATACAGACAGCACCAACTGTTGTAGGCCAAGTCGCACAGTATTGAGGATCTTGTTCTTGTTCCATCTAGAATTGGCGCAGGAATCGAGCGTCGTTTTCAAAGAGCCAGCGAATATCTTGGATGCCATATTTGAGCATCGCTACTCGTTCTATACCAAGTCCAAACGCGTAGCCTTGCCACTTATCGTTGTCGTATCCGACCTGTTCAAAAACATTTGGGTCCACTAACCCGCAGCCACCAATTTCAACCCATTGCCACTTCCCTTTAATTTTCATTTTCATATCCACTTCTGCGGAAGGCTCTGTGAATGGGAAAAAACTTGGCCGAAAGCGTACTTCAGCTTTGTCGCCAAAATACGATTTTGCAAATTGAAAAAGTGTGGTTTTCAAATCGACCATCGAAACTTTTGGCGCGACAAGTAACCCTTCGCATTGGTGGAACATGCTAAAGTGAGTCGCATCGTGCGTGTCGGGTCTATAGACTCGACCAACAGCAATAATTTTGATCGGTGGGGGTGTCGTTTCCATCACACGTATTTGAACAGTAGAAGTTTGACTCCGAAGCATACGATCCCCGTCCATAAAAAAATTGTCGATTGGATCGCGAGCGGGATGGTTGTCTGGAATATTCAGAGCGTTAAAGTTGTGGTATTCGTCTTCCACTTCAGGTCCATAGGCAACTGAGAATCCCATGCGACTAAATACTTCTGTAATGCCATCGATTGTCTTTGTAATAATGTGACGTCGCCCCGTTGCAACTTCTTCGCCGGGTTCAGTGACGTCTATCGGTGCCCTTGCAGCAGAGCTGCCAGACAACTCAGATTTTCGGGAGTCAAATGCACTCTCAAGTGCAGTCTTGACTTCGTTGAGTCGCTTGCCTACCTGCGGTTTATCTTTACCAGCTACGTCCTTCATGAGGGGCATCACACCTTTGAGGCGTCCTTTGGACCCTAGATAGACGACTCGCCACGATTCAAGGGCATCCACGCTTTGGACAGAGCCAATCTCACGTATCGCATCTTCTTGTAGTTTTTCGAGCGTTGCGAGCATTCGCGCATGATACCGAATTTTGGGTCAAGCCCCTATGTGCTCGGCCCATGGGAATCCCCTTTGCCAATTGTACTACATGAAAAAAACAGCCCCGAGTAAAACTCGGGGCTGTCAAAAAATCTAGTGTAAACCGAACTTACTCTTTTGGCTTTTCACCCTCTTCTGCTGCGTCTTCTGTAGGCTGGTCTTCTGTCGCAGTTTCTTCAGGTGCTTCTTCAACCGCTGCCACTTCTTCCGCGTTTTCAGCGGTTTCCTGAGCAATTGCCTCATCCACGACAGCGTCGTCAGCTGCTTCGTCAACGATTGGCTCATCCACAGGTTCTTCTACAACAGGGGCTGCTGATACAAGAACCTTCGCAGCAAAATCTCGGCGACGTTGCTTTTGGTTTCGACGACGCGAATCGCCTCCGCCGATTTGTGGTCCTTCTTCCTCTCCGACTAGTTGCAAAATGACTAAATCAGTGCCATCGCCAAGCCTGCGCTTGCCAATTTTAACGATTCGGGTGTAGCCGCCGTCACGGTCAGCAAATTTCGGACCTACAACTGCCATAATGTGCTGTACAAGCCGTGGCGCTTTTCGAACTTCACCGTATCGGTTGAACTCGATTGAATCTTCATTTGGCAAATCAAAGTGTTCATTGTGCTTTGCTGAGTCTGGCACATTTGGGTCAGCAACCCAGACATGAATCTTGCGATCATTAATCATCTGTTCAATACGTTTACGCGAATTGAACCCACCACGCTTTGCGATGGTGATGATTTTTTCTACAAACGGTTGTACTGCTTTTGCCTTTGGCAAGGTCGTTTCAATTTGACCGTGTTCAAAAAGTCCAGCAGCGAGGTTGCGAAGCATCGCCGTGCGATGCTCGCTGTCTCTACATAATTGTTTTCCATGAATTCTATGTCGCATGGTCGTACTCCTTACAAAACGCAAAAGGCGCTTTGGTTATTCATCACCTTCTGCGGAACCGATGATTTCGTCATCGGCTGCTTGGGTGTCATTTATTACTTGTTCCGCGTCTCCAGCGGGTTCGACTACGCAGTCAAAATCTGCGCCTTCGTCATCACAGCAGTCGTCTCCATCTTCCATCGGAGGAAGTTCAACGCTGCCATCTACTCCTGGAGGGAGTTGCATGCCGAGTGTCAAATTGAGATCTTCTAATTTTCGCTTGATTTCACGAAGAGATGTTCGGCCGAAACTTCGCAAGCGAAGTAATTCGCGGTCGTTAAGTGAAACAAGTTGTGCTACACGGTCAATTGACGCGAGTTCTAAACAGTTTGATGAACGAACTGTAAGATCTAGATCGAGAATTGACATATTAAGCTTACGGATGAGTTCTTCGTCCACTGCTGCAGCTGCGGCAGCTTCGACACTCACAATCTTCGTGCCAAGAGAATCGAATTGCACAAAAGCGTTCAAGTGTTTACGTAGAATCTTTGCAGATTCAACAAGGCACATCTCTGGGCTTATTGTTCCATCTGTCCAAACATCAAGTATCAAGCGGTCAAAGTTTGTTTGTTGGCCAACGCGAGTGTTTTCTACACGGTACCGAACACGTTGCACTGGGCTAAATGAAGCGTCGATCGGCAACTCGCCAATCACTTGCTCGTCCTTTGATGCGTACTGCTCTGCCGCTGGAACGTATCCACGACCGCGTTCGATTGTGAGCTCCATTTCAAAGTCGACCTTATCCGTCAACGTTGCGATTACGTGATCTGGGTTATAGACGGTTACGGAAGAATCAGCTTCAATAAGATCGGCAGTAACTTCACCAGGACCAGACGCTGATAAGCGTAGAATCTTTGGTTCGTCAGAATCAACATTCACAACTAAACCCTTGACATTCAAAACAATGTCAACCATGTCTTGTTTTACACCTTCGAGTGTGCAAAATTCGTGATCTGCACCTTTTACTCGAATCGATGTGATTGCTGAACCCTCAATGGTGCTGAGCAAAATTCGACGAAGGGAGTTACCAATCGTAGTGCCAAAACCGTTTTCAAATGGTTCAACAATAAATCGACCAAATGTATCGGTTGCTGACTGTTCTTCTAAAATTACACTTGCGGGGAGTTCGAGTCCGCGCCATCGTACGTGCATCATTGTGCTTTCCTCTTTTGACAGTGGCTTCTAGCCAAAATAAACGCTTACCTAGAATCGGAGGACAATGGCTGTCAAACCCATTGAACCCATCTCTAAGGGGCGACAAATTACTTACTTAGACACGGCGTTGCTTCTTCGGGCGACAACCGTTAAATGGAACACCAGTGTGGTCTTCAACTGCAGTAATTCTCAAGCCGTTTTGCTCGAGTGCTGTGATTGCAGAATCACGACCACTACCGGGACCCTTTACGCGAATTTCAACTTCCGTGACGCCCATACGGCGACCTTTCACGGCAACTTTTTCTGCTGCACGTGCAGCAGCAAAGGGTGTCGCTTTACGAGCACCCTTGAATCCAACGGTGCCAGCAGAGTCCCAACATAGTGTTTCGCCACTGAGATCCGTCATCGTGACAATCGTATTGTTAAATGTTGCTTTGACATGGACAATTGCCTTGCCAATATTTTTACGTATTTTTTTCTTAGCCATAATTCTCTATCCTTTTTCGCTCATGCGGTTCCATAATAAATTCGCTGGAACCTTGCGAGTGAAACGACAACGTGTCGGTTCACCTTCTTAACCCTTCACGCCCTTCTTACCTGCAACAGTCTTCTTACGACCCTTTCGAGTCCGAGCGTTACAACGAGTTCGCTGCCCACGTGTTGGCAAGCCCTTACGATGACGTTCGCCTCGATAAGATCGAATATCGCGTAAGCGCTGAATGTTTTGTTGTACTTGACGACGAAGGGTACCCTCAACCATCAAGTTTGTATCGAGGTACGCAGCAATTCGACCGACTTCGTCATCTGTAAGATCACTAGCTTTTGTGTCGGGATTGATGCCAGATTCTTCGAGAATATCGTCCGCAATCTTTGGGCCGATGCCGTAGATATATCGGAGCGAATATCGCACCTTTTTGTTTTCTGGGATGTCTACACCTGCAATACGTGGCATATATGTTCTCCAATCTCGTGAGTAAGCCGCAGCTTAGCCCTGCCGAGCTTTCAATCTTGGGTTCTTCTTGTTGATAACGTACCGCTTGCCTTTTCGTATGACGATTTGGCAATCTTTCGTTCTTCGTTTAATACTGCTTTTTACTTTCATAATTCTTACCTCTTCATTCTTGCGAATTAGTGTCTGTATGTTATTCGTCCCTTGGACATGTCGTACTGGCTTATCTCGACGGTGACTTTATCACCTGGCAAAATTCGGATGTAAAACCGGCGCATTTTCCCACTGATGTACGCGAGAATTTCGTGTCCGTTTTCAAGTTTCACTTTGAACCTTGCATCAGGTAACGCTTCAACTACTTCAGCGTCGAGTGTAATTTTTTCTTCTTTAGCCATGTGTGTACCGCTTATGCACCGCTGGGTCTCCTTGATGATGCGCTTGAACGACTTCGTACAGGTGCATCGTGAAATCCTTTGTAATTACGCATGAGGAGGTTCGCTTCAATTCGCTGAATCAAGTCAAGACCAACACTCACAACAATCAATAACCCTGTTCCACCCAAGAAACTTGAAACGAAGAATGGAATCTGCATTTCTTTTGAAACGATCGACGGGATGACGGCAATGACTGCCAAGAATCCAGCACCTACATACGTAATGCGTTCCACAACTGTTTCTAAGTACTCCGCAGTTCTGGGTCCTGGGCGTAAGCCGGGAATGAAACTACCGTTGTCCCGAAGTTGCCTTGCCATATCTTCAGGGCTAAACACGATCGTTGTCCAGAAGTAACTAAAGAAGTAGATCAATGTAATCTCAAGCACGATATACGGGTACTCGCCCATTTGGAAATTTGCGTTCAAGAATGTCGTTGCTGCAATCCACCAGTTAGATGGATCCGGCGACGCTGAGGCTGCTGATTGAAGATAACCAAAAAATGCTGAAGGGAATATCAATAGCGAACTAGCAAAGATAATTGGCATAACGCCTGCATGGTTGACACGCAATGGCAAATAATGGCGACCACCACCGTAGGTTTTTCGACCGCGAGTGTGTTTTGCTTGCTGGATTGGAATTCTACGCTGTGCGACTGTAATGAGAATAGCACCCGCTACAACAAAGACAAACGCACCTATCAAAAAGCCCACGCCTAAAATACCAATTTGACCGCTTGTTGCTTGTTGAGAAGTACTAAAGTTACCCCACACCCATTCGAGTGCTTGGGGCATTCGCGCCACAATGCCTGCCGTAAGAATGAGGGAGACTCCGTTCCCGATACCGTATTTATCTATCTGTTCGCCTAGCCACATCAAGAATACACTACCTGCGGTAAGCGCTGTAACACCCGCGATATAGAAGACGAGGAGGCCACCAGGATTTAAAAATTCAGGACGAATCAATCCTTGTGCGGCGATAAACTTCAGCCACATCATTGCTTGAATAAAACACATGCCAACCGTGGCGTACCGTGTCCACTCCGTTATTTTAGCTTGGCCAGAAGCGCCTTCCTTCTTCAGTTCTTGCAACTTTGGCAACACTGATTGCAAGAGTTGGAAGATGATAGACGCCGTAATGTAGGGCATAATGCCCAGGCCGAAAATTGTCGACTGCGAAAATGAGCCACCAGAGAAAATAGAGGCGTAGTCGAGGAATTTACCCCAACCGCTCGCATCCTCAGTTGCTTTTGATGCCGCTTCAACCATTTGCTGTTGGTTAACACCAGCAAGTGGAATCCAAAAACCAATGCGGTAAATCGCAATCATCGTGCACGTAAAGAACACTCGGTTGCGTAGTTCTGGGATTCTAAAGATGTTTATGATTGCTCTAAGCATGCAGTAAAAACCTTACTCGTTTGTTTCGGTGTCCGTTTGTTCTGTGGTCTCTGGAGTATCCGCTTTAGCCTTTTTCTTTGGCTTTGCAGCATACGCGCGTACCCACTTTTTCTTTTCAATGACTGTTACGCTTCCGCCAGCCGCTTCAATTTTCTTGAGCGCTGAATCAGAAAACTTATTTGCAGTCACATTGAGGGCAATCGTAAGATCGCCTTGTCCAAGAATCTTTACAGGGTTCTTAAAGTTGCGTATTAAACCAGCCTCAACAAGTGACGTCGCGTCTACTGTTGCGCCTTTTTCGAAGCGAGCTTCGAGTGCAGCAAGGTTAACAATATGATAAACCGTCTTAAAGTCGGCATTGGTAAAGCCGCGCTTTGGTATACGCCTAAAGTATTGCATTTGGCCACCCTCAAACGCTGGGCGTCTTGAGTAACCAGAACGAGACTTCGCACCTTTGTGCCCTCGCCCACTTGTCTTGCCAGAGCCACTACCGTGGCCTCGGCCAATTCGCTTGCGAGTTTTATACTTGCCTGCTTTTTCTGTTATTTCATGAATCATCATAGGTGTTAATATCTCCAGAGCAAAAAGCGACTTTACGCAGTCACTTCCTCGCTTATACTTTCATCAGTAGCAACGGAAACGGCAACGGGTGCTGCTTCGTGGGATGTTTCAGTATGTGTTTTTTCAATAGTCACTTTTCGAAGTCGTTCAACCGTTTCGCGCGAACGAAGTTGTTGTAAGCCATCAATTACAGCTTTTGTTAGGTTCTTATTGTTCGTCGAACCATACGCCTTTGAAAGGCAGTCCTGTACTCCAAGGAGATCGAGTACTGCGCGGACGACTGCACCAGCGATAACGCCAGTACCTGGCGATGCTGGAACGAGTCGAACACTGCAAGCACCAAATCGACCAGTTACTTCATGCGGAATGGTTGTTCCCGTTAGTGGGAATTCGCGCATTTCGCGTTTTGCTTTCTTTTGCGCCTTTTCGATTGCATTTGGAACTTGGTTCGCTTTGCCGTAACCAAGCCCAACGCGACCTTGACGGTCACCGCAAACTATCATGGCTGAAAAACTAAACCGGCGGCCACCTTTTACAGTCGCTGCAGTTCTATACACACCGACTGTGTTTGAATCGATGCCGCTCTTGTCTTCTTCGTAATTTTTATTTTTATTTTTATTCATAAATCTTGTCCGTTCCTCAGAACTTTAGTCCACCTTCACGAGCGCCTTGAGCAAGGGCTTTCACACGACCATGAAATCTGTATCCGTTACGATCAAACACGACCGTTTCGATGCCTGCTTTTTTTGCTTTTTCTGCAATCCTGCTTCCAATTGATTTTGCAGCATCACAATTGCTTCCTGCTTTGACTTTGCCATCCTTTTCAATAGTCGAGGCTGAACAAAGTGTGCGACCAGATGTATCGTCAATCAATTGCGCGTACATGTTTTTACCCGTACGGGTAACTGTAAGGCGCGGCTTCGTAGGTGCTCCAAAGACATTCTTGCGAACGCTTCTTTTGCGCCTTGTATATCGTTTAATTCTTGCTGTAATGCGGTTCATCTTAAATTCCTTCGGCTACATTAGACGCCAAATGCTTTTCCTTGCTTACGAATAATGACTTCGTCGTGATACATAATCCCTTTGCCGTTGTATGGCTCTGGTTCACGTTTGGATCGAATAACTGCAGCGAATTGACCGACTGCTTGTTTATCCGCACCTGTAATTGTAATTTGCGTGCCTTTTTCAACTTCGAAAGTTACGCCCTCTGGCGCGACTAAATCTACCGTGTGGCAGTAACCGATGCTTAAGACAATTGTTTGCCCTTGTGCTTTAGCATTCCAGCCAACGCCAACGATTTTAAGTTTCTTTGTAAAGCCCTTTTTGCAACCTTCAACCATGTTATTGATGCAACTGCGTGTTGTGCCCCACAGTGCTCTGGCTTGACGAGTTGCTTCAGTACCTTCTGCGATTTCACAACAAATTTGTTTGTCTGTTTCATTGTGTTGCACGTCCACCTCTGAGCGCCAACCAAAATTCAAATTGCCCTTTGGACCTTTGACATTAATCGAGCGATTAGTAGCGTTCAATGTAACTTCAACACCTGAAGGTATTGCAATGGATTGTTTTCCGATACGTGACATAGTTAATCCTCTTCGCGTCTTACTCGACGGTTGCTACAACCTCACCGCCAACTTTTTCTTGTCGGCAGCGACGGTCGCTCATAATTCCACTACTTGTTGAAACAATTGCAATCCCAAGGCCACCAAGAGGTCTTGGGAGATCCTCAACGCCTCGGTAGACTCGGCAACCGGGTTTTGATTCTCGTGTAATTGTGTTAATAACTTTCTCTCCTCGTTCACCATACCGCAAGTGAACATCAAGGCGACCTTGGCGACCATCGTCGATGACGTCAAAGGTATCAATAAAGCCTTCGTCTTTGAGAACTTGAGCAATACCTCTATTGAGTTTATTATTGAGACATGAAACTAACGGTGCGTGGTTGCGCACTGCGTTTCGTATGCGTGTAAGCATGTCTGATGTGAGGTCTTGTTGTGACATTTCTAATACTCCAAATACATGGCGACTGCACAATGCAGCGCAATGTGAAACTTCTCTATTTACCAGCTCGCCTTACGCATTCCCGGAATCTTGCCTTCAAGTGCCAATTGGCGAAGCATGATTCGGCTAATGCCAAATTTTCGGTACACGCCACGACCACGACCAGTGATTTGGCATCGATTTTTTTTGCGAGTTGAGAACTTTGGTTCTCGTTTCATTTGTTCAAATACACGTTTGCTTGCCATGTTTTTTCCTTACTCCTCTTCCCGTACAAAGGGCATACCGAGTTCTGCCAAAACTGATTTGCTCATCTCGGGTGTTGAATTTTCAAATACAAGGTTGATGTTCATACCGTGTTGGAAGTGAACCTCAGCCATGTTAATTTCTGGCCATACTGCTTGTTCTGTTAAGCCCATCGAATAGTTACCCGCTTTATCAAATGCAGTATCTTTCAGGCCTCTAAAGTCCTTGATTCGAGGAATCGCAAGCGAAATCAATCTATCTAGGAATTGCCACATTTTATCGCCACGTATAGTGACCATAAACGCAGAAGGTGCACCTTCGCGAACTTTAAAGTTCGCAACGGATTTCTTCGCGAATAACATAATTGGCTTTTGACCGGTTATTTGCGTAAGCGTTGCGATAACCGTGTCTTTAATCTCTGGTTTGAGTTTCTGGTTATCAAGAAAACGACCGATACCTACGTTTACAGTAATCTTTACGAGTTTTGGTGCAAGCGAGACGTTCCCAAGGTTAAATTCCTTGATAATTTTTGCTCGCACTTCGTCTGCGTAAAGAGTTTCTAATCTTGGTTTGTCAATAGTTGCTGTCATGACTTATTTTCCTGTTGAGCGAGCGTCGGCGGAGTGCACTTCACCGAGGATCTTTTCAACTTTTTTACCTTTGTCATCTCGAACGACGCCAATACGAACTTTCGCGCCATCTTTTTGTGTTTCAAACCGGAGTCGTGCTGGCTTACCTTCAACCACTGGGCTTACATTACTCATGTGGATTGGCATTTCCTGTTTGATAACTCCACCGTTTGGATTTGCTTGCGTTGGCTTGATGTTCTTTGAACGAACATTTACACCCTTCACAACAACACGGTCCTTCTTCATTAAGACACGTAATATTTCGCCAACAGCGCCCTTGTCGTTGCCTGCGGTCACCATTACTGTGTCACCTGTTCTGATATGCCTTGGCATTACACTACCTCCGATGCGAGTGAAACAATTTTCATGTAGTTCTTTTCACGTAATTCACGAGCAACTGCACCGAAAATGCGAGTGCCCGTTGGGTTTAAATCTTCATTGAGCAACACACAAGCGTTGGAATCAAATCGAACGTAGGAACCATCTTTTCTTCGGGTTGGGTACTTCGTGCGAACGATAACTGCGCGGATTTTGTCGCCGGATTTCACTTGCGAATTAGGTAATGCCTTCTTCACAGCACAAACGACACGATCGCCAACTCCTGCAGTTCGCCTTGTATATTTGCCTCTAGCGGTTGATCCACCAAGGACACTAATGACAAGCACCTCTTTTGCACCGCTGTTATCAGCAACTTCTAATCTTGATTCTTTTTGGATCATTGTTGTATTCCTTCGACAACGCGGTTACGCGGTAGCTGCCTCAACGACACGGGTAACTACCCATGATTTTGTTTTTGAGATGGGACGGCATTCAGCTATTTCTACCTTGTCGCCAAGTTTCACTTCATTGTTAGCGTCGTGCGCTTGAATGAGTGTTCGGCGGCGAATGTACTTGCCGTATTTAGGGTGCTTCACAGAAAATTGAATCTCAACCTTGCAACTTTTGTCGCGAGCATCCGAAGTTACGATGCCAGTTTTGCGAGATGCGTTTTCGGGAACTATTATGTCTTTTAAATGACTCATGATTTACGCCTTGCTTCGCACTGTTTGCTCCGTGAGCAATCGCGCGATGTCCTTACGAATTTTGCCGTACTGGGAAGTATTTTGAATCTTCTCAGTAACGCCTTGTGTCTTGAGCTCAAAGAGTTTCTTTCGAAGATTGTCTACTTCGATTGTTAACTCTTCATCTCCTAGTTTATGTACTGCTTTTGCTTTCATAATTTTTCCTTCTCTGTTCTAACGCTGTTGCGTTAAACAGAAAGCCTCCGTCCTACAAACCGACAACGTACAGGCATTTTGTGCGCAATCCGAGCCAGGGCTTCTTTAGCCATCTCTTCAGGCACGCCACTTACTTCAAACAGAATTGTTCCGGGCTTCACGCGTGCTGCCCAAAAATCCGTGTCTGCTTTACCTTTACCCATTCGGGTTTCAAGAGGTTTCTTAGAAATCGGCTTGTCCGGAAAGACGCGAATAACAATCTTGCCTTGACGGCGAAGAAAGTGCTGCGCCGCAATACGGCCTGCTTCAATTTGCCTTGCAGAGACCCAGTGTGTACCAAGTGCTTGCAAACCATAATCGCCAAATGCCACGTAGTTTCCTCGTGTAGCATTGCCTTTCATTTTACCGCGCATTTGTTTGCGGAACTTAATTCGTTTTGGCATCCGTGGCATCGGACGATCTCCTTAATAAACCCTTGTGACAGGGTCAGCTTCTAAAAACTTAACGACGACCTCGAGCACGCCCACGAGCACCAGCTGCTCTTGAGTCTACTTGCTCTTCTTCTGCGTCTGTGTACATACCTTTATAGATCCAAACCTTTACGCCAATAATTCCATACGTTGTTTCCGTATGAACGAGTGCATAATCCACATTCGCTTGCAGCGTAGATAGTGGAATGGAACCTTCTCGAACGATAAACTTACGCGCCATTTCAGCGCCACCAAGGCGGCCTGAAATTTGAATCCGAATTCCTTTAGCGCCATGCTGCATTGCAGATTCTGCGCGTTGCTTGAGCATGCGCCTAAAATTACCTCGTTTACGCATTTGCTCACCAACTGCTTCTGCAACGAGTCGAGCATCGGTGTCTGGGTTCATAACTTCTAAGATTTTGACTTGTGCCTTACGGCCTGTCATCGCTTGAAGGTCTGCTACGAGCTTGTCAATTTCAGCACCTTTTGGTCCAAGAACAAGGCCGGGGCGTGCTGTTTTTACAATTACGGTGAGTTCTTCACGAGTACGCTCAATCAAGATATCTGAAACCGCCGCAAAGGGTGGCGTTCGATTGAGGCGCTTGTCAACGAATTCGCGAATGCGATAATCTTCGACGAGTAACTCTGCAAAGAGTGCTTTTGGTGCATACCAACGTGACTTGTGCCCTTCGGTAACACCAACTCTGAATCCAAATGGATGAACTTTTTGTCCCATTAATTTTTCTCTCCAACAGAGATGATGAGGTGGCTAGTAGGTTTGTGAATCGGGTGTGCTCGACCACGATCTTTTGGTCGCCATCGCTTGATGACTGAGCCTTCATCTACGCGTGATTCCGCAACGTATAGGTTCGAAACATCTGCGTCTTGCTCTTCAGCGTTCGCGATTGCACTGTTTAATACAGCTTTGAAATACCACGCCGCTCGCTTCTTAGAAAACTCCAATTGCGAAAGCGCGTCGTCGATTTTTTTCCCTCGAATCAAATCAGCAATAAGCCGTGCCTTGCGTGGCGAGATTCGAGCATATTTATGTGTTGCTTTATACGTCATAAGTAAAACCTTCAAGTGTTACGACTTGATGCCTTCCTTCTTATTGGTGTGACCGCGAAACAAACGCGTGGGCGAGAACTCGCCAAGTTTGTGGCCAACCATATCTTCGGTGATGAGCACGTCGTTGAACTGCCTGCCATTATGAATCGCAAATGTAAAACCAACAAATTCTGGCACAATCGTGCAAGCACGCGACCATGTTTTGATTGGTGTTTTTTTCGACGAAGAGGACATAGCTTCTACCTTGCGATAAAGCTTTTCGTTTACAAATGGACCTTTTTTGAGTGATCTTGACATATCTTCTTCCTAAATCAGATCTTTAATTGACCGTAACGTTTACTCTTACGACGACGGAGAATACGCGCATCCGTCCATTTACCACGTTGCCTTGTGCGACCACCCTTGGATTTCGTACCAGAGGCACTCGCAGGTGTACGTCCGCCCTTGGATCGACCTTCGCCACCACCAAGCGGGTGATCGTGGTGACTCATCGCCATACCACGTACTTTTGGACGTTTGCCAAGCCAACGGTTACGTCCAGCTTTGCCAAGTTTGACATTTTGATGATCGGTATTTCCAAGCTGCCCGATGGTTGCGCGGCATTCAACTGAAACTTGGCGAATTTCGCCAGAAGGCAAGACAACAGTTGCCCAACGACCTTCGCGGTTGCTCAACCTTGCTGCTGCTCCTGCAGAGCGACAGAGTGCGCCACCCTTTCCTGGCTCAAATTCAATGTTGTGCACTGTCAAACCAGTTGGAATATATTTCAAAGGCATACAATTGCCAGCCTTTGGCTCAATTGCACTTTCTGAACTCTTGACTGTGTCGCCATCGGTTAAGTTGCGCGGAGCCAAAATGTATCGTTTGGTTCCATCTTCGTATTGCACAAGCGCAATGTGGCAACTACGATTTGGATCGTATTCGATGCCAATCACTGTTGCGACCATGTCGTCTTTCAATCGGCGGAAGTCGATTTTTCGGTACCGCCGTTTGTGGCCACCACCGCGACCGCGAACAGTAATTTTGCCTTGGTTGTTGCGTCCACCGTTCTTTTTGATTGGGGCGAGCAACGATTTTTCAGGTGTTTTCTTTGTCACTTCAACGTGAAGGTTCACGGAAGCATTTCGACGACCTGGTGTAGTTGGTTTATAAACTCTAATAGCCATATTGTTTATTCGCTCACTCTTAGAAGAGTTCGATGCGATCCTCCGCATGCAGTTTCACGACAGCGCGCTTTTGATTGCCAACCCTAAACCAACCCATCCGGTTTCGTTTCATGTGGCCCTTGCGAACCTGAGTTGCAACTGAAAGAACACGAACACCATAAATTTCTTCTACGGCACGTTTAATTTGACCCTTGTCCGCACGTTTATCAACTTCAAAGACATAGCGATTGTTCATGCTCACGCCAAATGTTGACTTTTCAGTGACAAGTGGTTTTTTAATGACTGTTGTGACTTCCATTAGGCTGCCTCCTCATCATTTTTCCAAGCAGATCCATCTAGGAATGCTTCCATCGATGCCTTATCTACGATGAGGTAGCGATGGTTAAGTAATTCAAAAACATTCAGTTGGTCAACTCGGATAGTGTCGACATTTTCAATGTTTCGTGCTGATACTGCAGCGTTTCGGTTTTCACTGTCGACCGCAACAAGACAACTTCGGTCAATGCCAACTGCGTCAAGGATTGCCTTGAAGTCTCTTGTCTTTGGCGATGCAAAATCGAGATCAACGATGCATTTCACTTCGCCATCAACGAGTTTCGCAAGAAGCGCGTTGCGGTTAGCAAGTTGTCGCATTTTCTTGGGCATGTCTTTGCGGAAGTTTTCGTGTGTTCGAGTCTTTGCAAATGTAACACCACCACCCTTTCGGATGTTGGAGCGGACTTGGCCCATTCGTGCGTTGCCAGTACCCTTTTGCTTGTAAATTTTTCGCGTGGACCCTTCGACCATACCGCGACTCTTGGTTCTTGCAGAACCTTGGCGGCGGTTGGAGTGGAACATCACATACGCCTGCTTAAGCAGGGTAGGACGGACCTCGGATCCGAGCGTTGCTTCATCGATTTTTAAGGTCTCGACTTGCTTGCCTTTTTTGTCATATATTGGAAGTTCAATCATAATTTTTCACCTGTGACGTGTTCGTCTTTGTTTGCCTTGCGCTCCGATGCGGTCGAGAGTCTTCTTGGTGAAGGGCTCGGTGGTCGCTCGGTAGAGCTTGACTCGGCGTTCTAGTACGTTTTGTCGC
>JACNLR010000189.1 GCA_014381385.1 Planctomycetota bacterium
GCTGTACCCACAATGCCGCACTCTGCAAGTGGTGTGTCCATCACACGTTCTTCGCCATGTTCTTTTTGTAAATCTTTTGTTGCACGAAATACGCCGCCGTTAACGCCGATGTCTTCACCAAGCATGCACACGTTTTCATCTCGTTCCATTTCTTGCGAAAGAGCAAGATTGACAGCTTCGACCATAGTTAACTTGCTCATTCGCCCACTCCTTTTTGTTTAAGCCGCTGCATGTACTCTGCGCGCTGTTCATGGAGTTCTTTTGGGAATGTTTCGTAGAGATGATCGAATATCTCAGTAGCATCCGCGTCTGGCATTTTGTAGAACGTGTCGCGTGCTCTGAGCACTTCTTCTTCGCAAGAAGCAAGTATACGCTCAATGGAATCAGTTTCAAGCACACCTTTGTTTTTGAGGTACGTTTCAAATCTTACGATTGGACAGCGCGATTCCCACTTTTCAACTTCGCTTTCATCTCGATACACTGTTGGATCGTCTGCGGTGGTGTGCAAACTCATGCGGAAGGTAATCGCTTCGATAAACGTTGGGCCTCCGCCATTTCGTGCTCTATCAGTCGCTTCTTTTGTTGCGCACATCATTGCAAGAATGTCATTTCCATCGACTCGTATGCTAGGTATACCATGTGCTGTACCATGCGCTGCGAGAATTTCATTGGCGGATTGTTTTGATGTTGGTGTTGAAATTGCCCATCCATTGTTCTCGCAAATAAAGACAATAGGTGCTTTGTACACTGCTGCAAAATTTAAAGCTTCGCTAACTGCGCCTTGGGAACTTGCTCCGTCACCGTAATTGACAACGACGCAATCATTTTTCTTTTTGTATTTCATACCCATTCCGATTCCTACCGCTGGTAGCGCGTGGGATCCGATCACAATCGAAAAAGGAAGGTCATTTACATTGCTCGGAGGAGGAAATCCGTCGTGAAAACCAGCCCATAGACGCATGAGGTGCTCCATTGGCCACCCTCGCATAATCTGTGCGCCGAAGGAACGGTAAGAAGGGGCGAACCAATCTTTTTCAGTCAGTGATGTCACTTGCCCGATGATGCATGCTTCTTGCCCAAGGTTTGGTGCAAATGTGCCCATACGCCCTTGCCGTTGCATGGTCATCATCCGTTTATCGAACACTCTTGCCAAAACCATAGCCCGATAGACTTCAAGCAATCTGTCATGACCGATTTCGGGTTCGAGACCTGCATCAACCTCGCCGTGTTCGTTGAGTATTTGGAGGACCTCGATGTGTCCTAAATCAATCGGCGCAGTATCCATTGATGAGGGCGTAATTGGAGATATAACCTCTTCACTTGAAGTGGTTTTTTTATCATTTTGGTTGTGGGCTGCCATGAACCCCCATTATAGCAAAGGCGGTTCTACAACTTCTTCATTCGCTCAAATGGTTGCCTACATGCGTTACAGAAGTGTATCGTTTTGCACCGTGTTGGACCAAATGGGCTTGTGAGCGTCGTTTCGCGTGAATTGCACCAAGGGCATGGAATTGCGGAAGTTCTGAATTCGACTTGCTCGGTAGCAGAGGCACTGCAACATGGCGACGAGCCATCTGGCACGGAAATACCATGTTCAGCGAGGGAGGCGCGTCCTGCATCCGTGATTCGGTCGGTGGACCACGGTGGATCGTTGATGAGTTCGACTTTTACGATTTCTACGCCCTCGATTCCGCTCACTTTCTGTCTAATTTCTTCTGCGATTGCAGGCAGGGCAAAGCACCCAATAAATGTAGGTAGCAGTTCAACGTGCACCTTTGTATCTGTAATGTTTACGCTTTCTATAAGACCAAGATCTGTGATGCTGATGGGCATCTCAGGGTCTGGAATCGTTTGCAAAACGCTATAGATATCGACTTTCGCGACCATAGGTTACCAAGCGGCGAGAGGGTCGGTCGAAAAGACTTCTTGCAATTCGGTTAGGGAACGAAGGAAGTCTTCGTCGTGTGAGCCCATTCTGCCACCGAGACCTGATGGCGTTTCAAGGGTCACCTTCATGCCAACAGAATCTAAAACAGTGTCAACATGTTCTTTCCACTGCGTGAATAAACATCCTTCATCGGTGAACACACCACCCTCGAGTAAAGTGTCGAATCCTTCGGGTTTTTCACTAAGCATGGCTGCATATGGAGCATACGCATCGAGTGCAGTTTGCAGACGATGTTTAGAATCATTGTTGCCGTTTCCAAGATGGGTAATCCAAGTGCCCACGTGATCCACGTGTACAGCTTGCTCAGCGCAAATTCTTTTTGCAAGGGTCGCCAGTGGAGACCAAGTGCAATTGCTCAGACGAAGAAGCCGATGGTAATCATAGAGGTTGCAGTAGAATTGCCGTGCAATTGCGTTTGCCCAGTTAAAGTCATCGCTTTTGGTCACGATGTCAGCACAACGGTATGCGTTTGCTGCACGACCAAACGCGATTTGGTCTGGATCTTCTCCACTAATAGTGTTCATCAGTTCGTAGAACGCACTCGCGTGTGCGATATCATCTTGTGCAAGGGATGAGAATGCAATGTCCGCCTCTAAGATGGGGGCGATGCCTGTCCAATCACTATTGCGGTGACCGAGAAAGAGTTTGTCATCGGCAACACAGCGCAAAACATTCAGCAGAGGCTCATGGAATTCTGTAGCAAGTTCGCTCATTAGAATGTCTCCTTCAAATCTTCTTCTTGGTATGTGTCTACAGCCTGTTCAGCACGGAGCGCGTCCCATTTTTGTCGAACTATTCGACTATACCCGCGAGGGAGTCTGTACCCTTGGTCCGTCGTTTCGCGCCAAATCATATCTGATGATCCATCAATTTTTGTAAGTGCAGAAATCGGTGCAGTCCAGATGGTGTAATAGTCTTTACCATCAATAAATTGTTCAACACATTTGATTTTTGCTTCTGCGCCATTTTCCGCTTCAACTTCACCGACGTGTTCATGCCTTCCGCCGGCTTTCCATTGGACGAAAACTTCATAGGTTTCGCATTCACCGTCGTTTGCAATAAATGTGTCGCGTAAACCGACCCACATGTTAATACATTCTTGGTCTTGCCCGTAATGTTCTCTGGCAAAGTGCTGGGCGAAGGATGCATCGGGCGCGCTCAGTGACCCTGCGTGCAAATGAATGTCACCTTCTTTTTTTTGTGTGAAGACTTCCCAAATAGGAAAACCGTCTACTTCGCTTGTTGTTAAATCGCCGGTTGCTTCGGGAACGTTCGTTCTAGCTTTGGATAACATGTTGTACCTCAGTTGTTGCATGGTGCAGACGTCGCACCATCTAAAATCGCACTTCGTACCCATTCTCCTTGTTCATAGGAGAAACGGCGGAGTGCCATTCGTTCCTTGTTACAAGGTCCGTCGCCGCGGATGACGCGGAAAAATTCGTCCCAGTCTGGTTGCGTGAATCCCCAGTTGCCGGTTTCTTCGTCTAGTTTGAGCAGGGGGTCTGGTGTAGCAGAAGTAACGAAGCCTTTTTCGTCTTTCTCGCACACGTTCACAACAAGACCAGTAGCCATAGCAGCAGGAGCGAATCGATTTACATACCGTTGTCTTAAATCATCGTTTGTTGCGGTTTTCATCCGCCATTTCATGGCAGGTCGTTCCATAACATCCGGCGGGTCGACTGGTCCAAAGAATGCAAGCGCTGGCCCCCACCAACGGTCAAACGCTTCTTGTGCCATTTTCTTTTGGTTGTCTGTTCCACTCATGAGGGTGAGCACCATGTCTTCACCGTGTTTGAAATGAAATGCTTCTTCCATATTGATGCGCCTCATTGTTCTTACGTATGGACCAAACGAACCGTGCGCGAGTGTTCCTTGGTTTAGAATTGCCGCGCCGTCAATGAGCCATGCAATCATGCAGACATCCGCCCATGTTGGGCAGGGGTAGTTAAAACAGTTATGGTATTTCGTTACACCCGTTATTAAATCACGGAGCATTGCATTTCGCGATTTTCCTAAGTCTTGCGCAACTTCATACAACATCTGTCCATGCCCAACTTCGTCTTGCACTTTCGCCGTGAGCGCAAGTTTACGAAGCAAACTTGGCGCTTTAGTAATCCATTCACCTTCTGGAAGTGCCCCAACGATTTCACTGTTGGCGTGGTGTTCTGCCATTCGCAACATGAGTGCTCTGTATGCTTCTGGCATCCAGTCAGTTGGCTCGACGAGACCACCCTCGGCGACATGTTTTTCAAAGGCTGCGAGTTTTTCTGGATCAGCTTCGGGGCAGTCTTTTATGTTTACTTCTACGTTTGCACTTGCACTCATTTTGTCTCTCCTTCAATAAGCGTTGCCAATCCTTGACCAACACCAACACAGAGTGTAGCGACTCCTCGCTTTTTATTCTGTCTATTTAACTCATGAATTAATGTAACAACAAGTCGTGCACCACTGCATCCAAGAGGGTGACCTAGTGCAATCGCACCGCCATTGACGTTCACAATTTCTGGGTCTATTCTCATCTCTCGGATGCACGCCAGTGATTGCACTGCAAATGCTTCATTTAACTCAAATAAATCAATATCGTCTTTCGTTAAACCCGAACGCCTGAAAAGTTTTTCCGTTGCATGGATTGGGCCTGTCCCCATAATTGCTGGGTCAACACCTGCTGAAGCGCTTGCTCCAACGTAACCCATAATCTTTAAATTTAATTTTTTAGCAAGGGATTCTTCGACTAAAACGACTGCTGCGGCACCATCGTTTACGCCGGAACTGTTCCCCGCTGTGACGCTCGCGCCGTCTTCTTTGGAAAAGGCCGGGCGAAGTGTTGCAAGTTTTTCAAGCGCAA